>NZ_KI542698.1:0-38979 GCF_000496155.1 Ferroplasma sp. Type II | reverse complement strand
TTCAAATTTGAAACCGATGGGTCATTGAAAGCTGCAGATGTTTTAAGCTATGTGCTCCAGAGACTTGAAAAAAGATTTACTATTTTAATGGAAAGCCTTTCGGATTAAAAATAATTTTTTTAACAAAATTATAATATAAATAACATATGAAGCAATGCTGGATATGATTCATATGCAACATATATACCGACCAGTATGATTATAATGGAAAATACCTTTCTTAATTCCCCCTTTTTGGTGCCAAGATTTACAGACAATTTTGTTCCAAGATATCCTCCAAATATTCCGCCTATTACATATACTATTGCAACCAGGAAAAGCACATCTCCTATAATTCCACTCCCTATGTATTGCAGTCCAGGAGCAACTATTGCATACCTAATAGCAGTTACAACGCCAAATGTTCCAACAGCAAGAAGTGATGTGCCTATTGCCATTCCTATTTTTATTTTTGATGATGCTAAAAGTCCGGGAACTATAAGGAATCCACCACCTATGCCGAAAAATCCAGATGCAAATCCTACCATCAAGGAGTATCCGGATACTTTACTGTACCTGGTCTGTTTTGCCAGCTGTTTGCAATCTTCATTGGGGACAGCCCTGCATTTGCTTATATACATGTAAATGCCGATGATGATCATAAGCAAAGAGAAGAAGAACAGGAGTTCACCACCCTTTATTATAAGGCCTATTGTAGAACCTATAAGTACGCCTATTATACCTACTAATGCAAATACACCGCCAAGTTTGACATTTGCATTTTTCTTTCTCAGATGCTGTACAAAATTAATATATGCCGTTATTCCAACAGCCAATGCTGTAGTTCCTATTGCAAGGTGTGGATGATGTATTCCAACAAAATATATAAAAAGAGGAACGGCAAGAATTGAGCCGCCGCCCCCTATAAGCCCCAGGCTAAATCCCACTGCAACTCCAGAAATAATTGCAAGAATATACTCAATTAAAGTTATATCTATCATTATATCAAATCAGTATTGCAAATGGGTATAAATATATTATTCACAGGGATATAATAATATTCAAATTTGTGGAAAATTAACATTAAAATCCATATTTGTGAATTATTAATTTTCATGCAACAGGTTGCTCAGATGGTATAATGCCTTTCCGGCATTGGAATTATCTATTATTATCCAGATTTCAGTGTCAAGCCTGTATATATTTGTAAATTTAATCCCGTATGTCATAAGATAATCGGTTATGAGAAGTGTGAGCCCGGGAGTGAACGATGACTGCTTTGGCAGTATTATTTTTATCAGTGCGATCTTGCTCTCCTGGTTTCCCGTCTTTGCTATGCATACGTAAATATTTGACTCCTTCATGACGAGTATAGAATTTTCCGGAATTTTTTTGATATCGTCAAAATAAAGTATGCTGTATTCATATTCGATTGTGAGAGATGACTTTTTAAGTATTTCCAGATCATCTGTATACTCTGGCTTTTCAGATTTCATATTGGCCAGCACCTTTACAATGGTATTAAATTTAACATTTTTTCCTGTCATGGCCTCTACTTTGTCTCTTATATTTTCCGCTATTTTGGTGTAATTGCATAAACCGCTTGAGATTGCCATAGAATAAATAAGATTATTGCTTACTATTACTTTTACTGAATCCGAGATTTTAGTCATAAATCATCATTATATTCCTGTATAAATTCATTGCTATTGAAAATAATAACATATATACCATGCTATGATTCATATGTGTGAATTATATAATAAATATAAATTAGTTAATATTAAACATTTTTATAAAAATAAACATAAAATTAATTAAATGCTATATAATAGATGAGGGTATCGGTGTATAAATGAGAATAGGAATCATAGCTAGAATCAACTGCCATTCATGCATAAGAATTGCAAAACGTATAATAGAACTGATTCCAGCATCCTGGGAATTATTGCTTGAGGATAAACTTGCAAGGGCATTAAACAGGGATGGGATTAATTTCAAGGATATTGACGCAGATATAATAATTGTAATTGGCGGTGATGGCACCATACTTAAAACAGCCCAGCTTTCCAGAGGAAAAATACTGGGAATAAATGTGGGTGGATTGGGATTCCTCTCAGAGGTTGAAATAGGCAATATAGAGGAATCTGTATATAATTTGATTAAAGGAAATTATAAAACATATGATGTGATGAAATTAAACGTCTATATAAACGACCAGTTATTTGGAAAGGGGATTAATGATGTGGTTATACATACTGCAAGAATATCAAAGATAAGGAAATTTAGTGTTTACATTAACGACCGTTTTATGGAAAACACCAGTGCAGATGGCGTTATTATCGCAACACCAATAGGTTCCACATCATATTCCTACAGTGCGGGAGGCCCAATACTCATACCTTCATTAAAGGCGATGGTTATATCATACATCGCACCTTTTGGTTCAAGGCTCCGGCCCATAGTGTGCCCGGACAACACCAAGATAACTATAAAGGTTATAGGAAAATTCAGCTCTCTTGCAATAATAGATGGGCAAAAAGAAGCAGTAGTGAGTGAAAATGACCGCATAGACATACGGGTTTCGGATGAAAAACTGACATTCATAGAACTTAAAAATTCGTTTTATGACAGGTTAAGGGAGAAATTGATAAAAGATGTGGTCAATTAGGGAAAGAACATTGAAAATGATAATGGAAGCTTCTAAGGATTCCTACCCCAATGAATTTGGGGCGTTTCTCAGGGCAGAACATAATATAATATATGAGATAGCACTCTTGCCCGGAACAATAAACGGCAATGTGCATGTAATATTTCCCATGTATTCTATTCCCATAGATTTTACATATGTTGGATCTGTACATTCCCACCCCTCCGGCAACACACATCCATCTGATGCTGATCTGCATATGTTTTCCAATACAGGCCCTGTCCATATAATAGTGGGGTATCCATACAATTTAAACAATTTCTCTGCATATACAAGAAACGGAGACCCATTAAAACTGGAAATCCTTTAATATTTATAACGTAGTATTCCGCAGTAACCCCCAAATTTTTTAATTATTTCTCCAGATTCAGTATAATCGCTTATAACATGGACATTTATTCCTGTTATTTCATTAAGGAGGTCTCTGGTTTTTGGATCCTTAAACTTTGACTCAGAAATCAGAATGTCCTCTACCATGTTCATTTTTGCATATTTCACAAGTTCTTCGTATCCGTATATGCTCAATCCAGTTGTGTTCAAATTTTTAAGAAAGCTATTTATTAATTTTTCATCGGCGGCCAGCCTGGCATCTTTTAGTATGTCACCGGATTTTTTCTCCGCCATAAATTCATATATTCCACGCTTTCCATTGTCAGTTTCTGGAAAATCGTATACAATCATAGTATTAAAAAACGGATCGTTTCTGATTTTTCCATATAATTTTGTATGCTCAAATCCTGGGCCAAGTATAATAATTGATGGCTGATTCCTGATATTCTTCAGGGCATTAATTATTTCACTATAGTAACCTGTTTCCTCACCAGTGGAACCATAATCTTTTCCTGATTTCCTGGATGATATGTCGGCTATCTCCTGAAGCCCATATGATTTCAGAAGAGCTATGGTACACGATTCGTCATCCAGGGACACAAAAACTATGTTATTGTTATAATAATTTTCCACAGCCTCATGCAGAAGATTACGTTCTTCGCTGCCCAGATTCTTTATAATGGTGATTTCATCGTCCACACTGACCATTACGGATTGATGGCTCCCTGAGTTTTCCCCCTCTATTATCTCACCCAGTATTTTCAGATTATCTGTATAGGGAAGGAAATCAACCTTTTCTATCCTCAGCTTTACTGTTATTTTCTTTCTTTCTGTTGATTTTGAACGGTTTAGGTCAGCATTCTGCTCCTGGCGCCGGAATACCGATGTTATAATCTGGTCATCATGATCCAGTATATTTTTCAGATACCATAAATCATCTATGGTATTTATCTTAAGAATTATTTTTGAATCCTTTGGGTCATCTTCTATGATTTTCACTGGTAGTTTATTTAACATTGAATTAAAAAACTTAGCCTTTTATTAATTCATTTATTTCATCCCGTATTCTATAATAATGTGATCCTTCCCAGTAATATTTTCCGCATTCCGGGCACTGCTTTACAGTTTCGAACCTGGATTTTACCAGGTCAAATCCTTCGCCCATTGTTTTTGTTTCAACAACACGGAGTATTGCATTGCATTCAGGGCATCTTGTGAAAAACAGGTCAGGGTCTGGTGGGAACATTTCTGTTATTTGCTTTAACTGTGCTTTAAAATCAGGGCTGTTAAGGAAAACAGATTTCGGGTATCTTTTATAGAACTCATAGTCCCGCGTCAGCAATACGAGGTCTTCTCTCATGCATTTTTTCAGTATATCGTTATCACTGTTGCATTTTGGATACTGTGTGTCATAACCCATTATCCTCATCCATCTGCAGGTCCTTCCCAGCATATGGTCTGCCATAAATTTAGGCATCTTTCCACCGTGGGGATATATCATTTTTTATTCCTGAAAGATCAAGCACCCTGGCTATGACAAAGTTCAGCAGGTCTTCCATACTTGACGGCCTGGCATAGTATCCGGGAACCGCAGGTGATACTATCACGTTATTCATTGAAAGTTTCAGCATATTCTCCAGCATTATGGTGCTGAATGGCATTTCCCGTGGAACCACTATAATTCTCCGTTCTCTCTTTCATGGCTACAGTAGCCACCCGTGTTATGAGCGTATCCGATATTCCTGCTGCAATTTTTGCCAGTGTTGATGATGAGCATGGAATCACAACAAATGTATCAAAAATGAAACTTCCGGAACTTATCCTTGCCGCTATATCAGAATCCTCATAATAATAATCTGCAAGGCTTTTTATATATTCAGGGGAATATTCTGTTTCTAACTCCATTACCTTTCTGGCACTATCAGACATCACCAGATGTACTTCCGCATCCTTTATATTCTCCAGGAATTTTACTGCAAGTACTGTCCCGGATGCTCCTGTTATTCCCACAACTATTTTTTTCATATAATTTAAATATTGATTAATCAGATATTATTTTTTCCTGTTAAACACGAAATACAGTGCTATCATTCCAGCAATTATTGCCGCAATTATCCCCACATACATATATTGTGTGGAAATGGGTTTTACCACAGGCTTTGAAAACGAAAACCCGGGATATGCCCCAGCATCTAATGCCTCTATGTTTGTATATCCCTTAACCTGTGAGTGTTCATTCTCGGTGACATTGAAGGCCTGAGTCATATTCTTCAGAGTTGGGGAGCCTATAGTGGATAGAGCCTGTATAAATTGCAGGCCATATGGATTCATTCCAGTGTAGCTAAGATCGTATACTATTAGATATTGGGTGGATAAATTAAAATCGTACTTGACATAGGTTCTATTATCGATTACATCAGTAAAAAACGATACCCAGTTTGAAGCGGTTACCGATTCCTTTGTCCCATTGTGGTAGTATGTAATGGAAGGTATAGAAGAGGGTGCTGGCGGTAATGTTGGCGTGGAAGCTGATGAGGCAAATGGAGCCATGATCATAACAAGCGAAAGTATAACTATGATTGCCGGCATGTATTTTTTCATTTATCCTGTATATTAATTTAGGTTTAAAATCTTTTTCTTAGTTGAGTTTAAAATCAGCAATATTTTAACTAAAATAGTGTCATTAACTTTTTAAGTAAAGATTTATTTCAAGAAATATATGAAAGGCCCTGGGAAAAAAATATTTACGGTTACATTGATTTTTATACTTATCATATCATCACTTGCGATTATTGGTATGGGAGAAAAACCCGTGGTAAGCCAGGTAAACAAAACAGATAATAAAAATGGAACATCGCAAACCTTAATGGCATATGTCCCCTCTGCTCTTCAGCCATATGTAAGCAATGATCTCAATTCAACAGGAATCCATTATAATTATTATGGAAATCTGATAAACGTCAATGATTCGCAGAACAAGGGTGAAATATCTTATATTTTCAGTCAGTTGAAAAGTAACTTCGGCATAAAGTATTTTACATTCAATAGTTCCAATGATTTTATTCCATATGTGCAGAACCCTGCTTATCAGGCCAGTCCATACACGCCGTCAAACATTTACAGTGCCTATGACATGAATTATATACACAGTAAGGGGTACTATGGCAACAATACCACAATAGTTTTGGTGGATGCCTATGGCGACCCAACACTGGGCTACGATGTGAGCGCCTTTGATAATCTAACTGGACTTCCCCCTATAAATCTTACCGTAACGACGCCTGAGGGTGCCATAACGTCCACAAATTCCCAGTGGGCTTCAGAAACAGCCATAGATGTTGAATGGGCACATGCCATGGCTCCTGGGGCAAAAATAAACCTTGTGTTATCACCGGGTAGCGGGTCCAGGTTGCTTGATTCCGTAGCCTATGCCGTCACACATAAACTTGGGAATATTATTTCCCTGAGCTGGGGACAGGCAGAAAGCCAACTTTCCACTTCGGCTCTATCCGATCTGAATAGTATATATAAACAGGCAGCTGAGAATAATATTACAGTGGTTGGCGCCTCCGGTGATTCAGGTGCCGATGACGGGACAGCCCACCTCTCTGTAAATTTCCCCGCATCTGATCCCTATGTCCTGGGCGTTGGGGGAACAACGCTGAGACAGACCAGCAGCGGGTTTACACAGACTGCATGGGGAAATATGGTCAGTGGCAAGGTAGAGGCAAGCGGAGGTGGATTCTCATCCTATTTCAGCACACCCTACTATCAAGCGGCACCCAATTATACAGGAACACAGAGGGGAGTGCCTGATGTGTCGCTGGATGCAAATCCGAATACTGGCGTACTCGTTATTGTGGATGGGCAAAAGTCCACCCTGGGAGGAACCAGCATTGCCACACCAATGTGGGCAGGCATAATAGCTACAATGGACCAGTATTTCAATAGATCTCTGGGACTTGTTAATCCGTTATTCTATAAGATTTCAGAGACAAAATATTATAGCAATGCATTCACACAGATCACCTCTGGCCAGAACTTTGGGTATAGTGCAGGACCGGGATGGAACCCTGTAACAGGTCTTGGGACTCCACTTGTCAGCAACCTGATAAATGATACGGGCCTGGTAATGAATGGTTATGGCACTGTTGCAACATTCAATAATACCTCATATGCAACCAGCATCTCTGCTAATATCAATGTCCCCGGCAATAGCGTTGAACAGTTCAACGGGAGCACATTTTATTATCTGGGATTCTATGAAAACCAGGATAATTATATAAAATTCGGTATACTTGCAAATTCTACCGGATATTATTATAAATTCAGTATTTACGAGAATGGAATCCGGACTGAGGGTATTATTCCAGGATCAGCATCGGCTTACCTCGGTGTGAAGATTTCCGGAAGTGAAGTATCTTTCACTGTAAATAATGCAACAGTAAAAACTCTGAATATAAATAATGTAACAGTCAAAACTCTATATATACCGCTGGCATTTGCCGGAAATTATCACGCAGCAGTTGGTGCACAGCAGGACAATGCAAAAATAAACTTTGTAAACATCCCCCAGGGGAAATACAGCAACATTGCAATAGAAAACCAGAGCGGGCCTATAGCTTACACTGGAATATATAGCTCAGGATACGATAATATGGGAAATGGTTATAGCAACATCACACTTAAATACAATTCTTCAGATAAAATGTTGATTGCCTCAAAGGGGAAGGAAATAAACCAGGAAATCAATGGAACAGCTGGACCTGTTCACATTCTTTATTCCATAGACTTTGGTGCTAAATCAACAGTTACATTCAGCCTCAGCAACGGGGCAACTGCAACCTATAGTGTAGATGGTAGTTCAGCAACGAATCCAGACGAACTTTCTGGTGGTACATACACGGTATCTACCACATATAATGGAAAAACTATCTCAAGGACAATAAATATTCCAGATATAGTATCCGTATCAGTAACTGTAAATTCTAGCCCATCCTATTATTCCCCACACTATAACCTGCTCCTAGACCATTACTTCCATTATACATCCAGTTCAGGAACAAGAACGGTTTATGAGCTTTCAAAAAATAACAATGCGTCTATTAGTTCATCCGGATATTACAGGGCATATGCCAGTGCAAAAAGCATCACATCCATGTCCCTTGTTCCAGAGAAGGTCATGGTAGATGTTTTTGTTTCAAACGGAAATGCAACTGTGAAAATGAATGGCACGGAAACTCAAAATGATGGGGGATACCATTACCTTTCCATTACACCTAATTCAACAGATATAAATGTAACCGATCCTGGGTATAATACATACAACAAAAATTTAATATAATCCCAGGTGCCAGTAAATATATTTATGTTCTCCTGTATCCAAAAAATAACAGCCTCACTGAAGTAACCGGCACTGTGGAAAATATACAGTACAGCTATGGGCTTAGCAATGTGAATATAACGTCAGGAGGACAGACCATTGGCTATACAAACCAGTCAGGCCAATTTATCCTGTTTTTGAATGGAACAACCACAGCAACATTCCATGAATACCTTTACCAGAATAATACCACAAGCATTTCTCACGGGAGCAATATAGTTTACATGAGCCCTGAAAGTGTCTCAGTGGTTCTTATAAACTTCAAAATTACATATACACTTCCACTTGGATTCTACTATGCCTTTGTATCATGGGATAAATATCCATCAAGCAACTTTGGGGAATATGTTGTAGCCTATTCAACCAATTCATTGATGCTCAATGCACATACAGCGGTTATAACAGCCAGAGGCACTGATTTTGCATTCCTTCCGGGTTTAACACTGGGTAGAACATATTATGTAATGGTGGATACATATTCTCCTAACGGGTCTTTCATTTCCTCCAACGAGGTTTCAGTTCACTATACCCTGATTTCTTACCTGATAAACATTTTAATCCTGGTGGGTATATTAAGCTACATAGTATTTATAATCCTGTTCTTCATGAGAAGGAAAAAGAGGAAAAAAGCATTAAAAAATGAAGATTATGAAGAAGAATATTTTAAATATTAATTAATAAAATTATTTTATTTCCTTAAGTATTTCTTTCCTTGCTATATCCATATTTTTCAATTTTTCGTATCCAATTTCTATTGACCTTGTCCTGAGTCCACAGTCAGGATTAACCCTAACAAGATCAGGAGGCATTATGTTCAGTGTATAATTTATCCTGTCCTTTATTAATTGAACCGGCTCAATATAGTCTATATGGACATCGGTTACACCCAGGCCAATGAATTTCTTCCGGGTATTCAGCTGCTGGAAATATTTAAGATCTTCATATCCACGCCTTGCTGAATCAGAGGTGCCAGGCTCCAGTTTATCCCTGTTGGCAAATTCAAGATTGAGCCCGTCTATTTTTATGTCGTTCATGACATCGTAAAGAAGCCGGTAATCAGTGCTATAGCACACGTGTATTGTAAATTCACAGTTATCTATGCCTTCAACAGATTTATTAAGTGAATCCACAACCATATCCATCTCATCCGGGTGAGTGGTAGTAGCAGGTTCATCAAGCTGTATTTCCAGTTTCCTTCCAGGATACTTTGAGTCCCATAACCTTTTCAGTGTTTTTATTTCCCCGTTCAACAGTGAAGCAAATGCCATTGCGGTATCATATCTGTCTCTATAATGTTCATTGAAAGACCAGTCCATCATGGTATATGGCCCGGTCACCGGGATTTTTATATTATCATAATCCTTTGAAAGTAGATATTCCAGTTCATCAGAGTGAAACGATTCCTTAATGGAAAGGTCATCTACTATACTTCCCTTCTTGTAATACCTGTTGTCAAATGACCTTACCGGGCCATAGAATTTTATGCCGTCGATTCTGTTGGCCTGGTGCTCGTACATTTCCCACCTGAACATCTCCCCTCCTACGCCTATGTTGTCTAATCCGGCGTGACTTAATAGTTCTATTGTCTCATCTGTGGCTTTTTCAGAAAGTCTGTAATATTCCTCTGTTCCATATATCTTATGGAATACTGTGCTAAGGTATTTAGGCTTCCTGAAACTTCCTATTTCCTGCGATATTAAATATTTGCCCATTTTACTCACCTATATTTGACATAAGATCCAGTTTTCTGTCTGCAATAATCCTTGGCAGAAAATCAAAATATTCGCTATGGCTCACTATTATCCTGTCAGCATCAAGTGATTCTATTTTTCCATTTATATCCGAAAGAGTCTCCATTCTGGTGTTGTAGCCATCAACAAGCTTTACACCGGGTACCTTCGATTTTTCTGATGAAATTTTGAAATTTTCTGCACTGTAATCCACTATTATGGAATATGGATTTCCATTTACATTGCCACTGTAAAGTTTTCCGGTCGTAATCAGTTTTATTTTGAAATCCTTCATTGGGCTAATATCAAGTACATCTGTTTTTTCATAGGGAATCGGATCATAGAGAACCAGGGATTTGAGACCGAATTCCTTTAGTATGCCAGTGTAAATATTTTCAATTTTCTCCTGAAACTCACTGTAGGGTATACTGCTTCTTGACATCTTAAAGAATGACACTGGAGACGGAAGAAAAGCATTAAAATATTCTCCACTGTTAATATATAATGGCAATGGGGGGTTTTCATTTAGTGGTGAAAAATTCTTGGGATCAACGGATATGCCTGTTATATCACCTACCAGTGGCATTCTATAGAAACTGTTGGTTTCCTTAAACCTTGTAAGTGGGCCAAGTTCAATGCCGTCCACTATGAGCGATATGGGCCTGAGTATGTCATACCAGTTGAATAGGGGGTCTGTATGATGTATGGACCTTTCGCTCAATAAATCGTAAAACAGTGCTTTCTCTGACTCTATATTTTCGCTGAGTGAGGCATCCGGGAGCATACCTTTCTCCCACCTGCCAATGTGCAGCCTTAACTCGTTGGTTTTAGGGTAAATTCCATAAACTAGTTTTTCTACCTGCATAGGGGCTGATATTCCGATATTAATAAAACATTTTTGTTAAATATATGATTTTCAGTAATAATGGTTTAATCAACCACATTTTCCTTCAGTTCCATATAGGGTTCCTCATCGCTTATACTTATCATGGCATTCAATGGAAGCACCATCTGTTCCTCACCGTGCCCGAAGGGTGCACCGTACAGTGATGGTTTATTTATCTCATTCATGAACTTCTGTACAACATCCTCTATTGATGGCATTGGCTCCTCCTTGTCGAATATAGCCTTGAAATCACCAAATACAAATCCGTTGAACTGCTCAACAATATGTGCCAGCTTCATGCTGAAGAAGTAACGGTCAATATCTCCTGATGTCACGTCGGTATCTTCAATGAAGAATATCCTGTTTGCAGTTTCCGGTATATAATTGGTACCCAGCAGGGATGCCACAAGTGAAATATTTGTTCCCATTGAGTAACCCTCTGTTTTTCCCGGTATAATATATTTTATCAGCCGGTCATGGTATATGTTAATTTCTTCTGATTTGCCAGATAGTATTCCAAGAAATTCCTTAAAGGATGGCTTAGCTATGTCATCCACATCAGATGCCACCATTGGGCCATGAAAGGTGATCAAATTTGAATTCCTGTTTATTGCAAGATGTAGCGCTGTAATATCACTGTACCCCATGAATATCTTCGGGTTTTCCCTTATGGCCTCATAATCAAGAAGTGAGAGGATATGGATGCTTCCGTAGCCTCCCCTGGCACAGAATATGGCCTTGACATTGTCATCACGAAATGCAGTCATTAATTCCTCTGCCCGGTCTTTTGCAGGGGCCGCAAGGTCGTTCCTCTGATTAAGTTTCTTTATATTTTTCCCAACAGTAACCTTATAGCCCAATTTTTTGAGCTTTGAAATTCCTCTGGAAAGTTTTATCATATCAGGTGCGCTTGCAGGTGCAATAACCCTTATCTCATCGCCTGGATTCAGCTTCGGTGGCTTAACTCTACTGGTCATATTCATCAAACTCCGTTTTTATCTCATTAAGAGATTTTCTGTCCTCCATAAGATGCAGTATAGCTGAAGAGGCTGCATGTATTGCCAACATCAGATTTTCACCGGCTCTGTGCGGGTCTGCAGCCTCCCTGAACTGGTCGGAATGCCCCGGAAGCCCCGTGCCAATTTTCATGTCTATATGGCCGGTGGGAACTACAAGGCTTACATTGGCTTCATCTGTGCTCCCATTTGGAGGTTCATCAAGTTCATCTATGTTTACAGGATTAATTCCTATTCCTGCCAGTTCTTCATAAAGTATTCTGTCTATTGCATGGTTTGCCCTGTATTCTGTATAGACTGGCATTAAATCTTTTATTTCAAGTGTGGTACCGTAACCCTCTGAAATACCGTTCACCAGTTTTTTGATTTTCCCAACAAACTTCTTAAGAAAAATTGAACTGTTTGATCTGAGGTCAACCTCCATGGCGGCTCGGTCTGGAACTACGTTTGATGCTTTTCCTCCATCCCTTATAACCATGCCTACTACAATGTTCCTGTCACTTCTGGCCCAGTCGCGCATATTGTTAATGGCAGAATATGATGTTACAAGTGCATCCAGTGCATTAATGCCGTAACATGGTGATGCAGCCATGTGTGCAGATTTTCCGTGAAATATAAATTCCATTTCTGAATCTGCCAGTGCCTTTGAACCCACTGCCCAGCGGTCATCGGGATGCATGCCGATTACAAAATCAATGTCCTTGAATGCATTGGATGCAGCCATCCTGGCCTTGCTTCCTGCATATGGCCCTATCCCTTCCTCTGATGGTGTCCCGAAAACCACTATTTTCCCTGATGAAAGAAGGGACTTTACCACCATGGCTGTTCCATAGGCCCATGCAGATATAAGATTATGCCCGCAGGAATGCCCGTTGGGTAAGGCGTCGTATTCCACAAGTATTCCAACAACCGGTGTTCCAACACCATATTCAGCCCTGAATGCGGTGTCCATATCCATATAGGGATTTATTATGATAAAACCCTCCTTTTGCAGTTCGTCCATAATTAATTTTGAGGATTTATATTCCCTGGCTTCCAAGTTCAGCGTAACCATAAATTTTTTCGGATATGGATAAAATTGAATTTTTATATTGCCTTATGATAGAATCTATACCCATAATTCCTTATCCATAATGGGTTAATATTTTTAACTGAATTTAAATGATTTTAATCTGGGATTTGATTACATCATTTGCAGTCTCAAGAAATTGCTTCTCTCTGCCCTTAGGTATCACACCACCGGCTGCAATATCGTGCCCGCCTCCCGATCCCCCTGCAGCAGCACATGCTGCTTTCATTACCTCTGAAAGATTTAATCCCCTGTTTACGGAATATCTTGATCCTCTGGATGAGATTTTTATGTCCTCAGTACCTGTGTTAAATCCTATTACAGGCTTATCAGGCTTTACAGTGTAAAGCGCTATGGCTCCAGCTATTGGTCCTGCCATTTCTGATTCAGGTGCGTAGAAATAACGCAGATATTTTTCCTCCTTCAGGTCGCTTTTTGCCCTGTATATATAATCTATGAGCTTAGTCTTAAATATCTTGACATTTGCAACCATATCATTTCCAACACTGTTGTCGCCGAGAAAATACTGGACAGGCAATGATTGCATCTCAATTCTGGCATTGCCATCTATTATTGAATTCAGTTCCTTGGATGAAAAACCTATATCATCAAAATAAAGAACGTCACCCTCAAGATATTTTATAGCATCTGATCCGACATTGTTTTCCAGCATTTTCAATGCAAGCCTGTTTCCCAGGGTTTTATTTTCATCAGTATTTATATCTATAACATTCTTTTCTGGATCTATGCCGCTACTTTCCAGAAATTTTTTGACCTCTTCCGGATGGCCTGTTAGCCCATAAAAAAAAGGATCTATTGAATATGTAATTGCATCGGAAATTGTATCCTCGAGATTCAGTGTATGATGGGTTTTATAGGAATTGTACTCATCATAAATAGCCTTATTTAATCCAGAAAGCCCACCTATGTCCTGCTTGTCAGCCATGACTCCAGCCATGAAAAATGGAAAAAGGTCCTTATTGCTTTCATCTGCTGCAAGTGCAAATATATATGCCATTGTGGCTCCACAGGCATCCCTCGTTCCGTTTATGCCAAAATCCCTGGCATTTATGTTTATGCCTGAGTTTTCAGTTTTGTTGTAAAAATGATGGTCCAGAACAATAAAATTTGAGTGGTCAGCTATGGCCGGGATTTGAGAAGACCCTGCATCAACTATTATATTAAGTACATCAGACTCCTCCTCGTACAGGGATCTGAAGCCCTCATTGTCAAGATTTTTTATATAGGATAAGTGATATTTAATATCGAGACGTTCCAGCACTCTCAAAAGTATTATGGATGAACTTACTCCATCACCGTCATAATGTGCCAGTACCCTGATATATTTCTCACTTTTGACCTTTTCAGTGGCCGCGTGCAAAATATTATAGAGATCTTCCCCTAAAATATCATAAATCATAGGGCTCTTTTCAGGGACCAGTCGGAAGGCAGCCTTCCGGTACGCTTGTAATATCTCATCAGGCGCAGGATCTTGGACATTATGAGCTGGCTTCCCCTTTTATTGCTTATGTCCTTCTTGTTCAGTAAGAGATGTTTTGACACATTTTTGTATCTTTTTAAAAGGAAAGCAAGATCTTCAGGTATATCATCTTTTATTCCATTGGCTTCCAGTATCTTTCCCATTTTCTGGTGAAGGACCGGTCTTACTCCCGGTACAGCGTACTGGTCTCTAAGCCTTATCCCTATCATTGAATTTGAAAGCCCGTCTTTCTTAAATTTTATAATCTCTTCTTTTATTTCATCATCATTCTGCATCCATGAGGGCTTTTCAGCCATTGCAATTCTCGTGGATCCTGATTTTCCTCTTTTTCTTGTATGCATTCGTGCCATTGAAATCCATAGTGTATTATTATTATAAATTTATTCTTTTTGTTTTTTGACATTGGCAAATTTTAGGCATTGTGATTTAATTACCTAACTTTTAACTTCCTTTTGACCACTACATCTATGATTCCCCTCTGTACTGCGGACAGAGAAACAATTGATTCCCATTTGATTCCGTTCTTTTGATCTTCAGATATGCCACAATACTTTTGCAAAACAACCCTAAAACACAATGAATTTAAGCCACTTTACTATGTTTGTCAGATGATTGTATGACATCTGTTGGTTCTGTAGCATCTATAACTAAAACTATCGGTGATTTTTCCGATCTTATGACAGCAGGCATGAAGAAAAAGGTACAGAAACACTTCAGGGAATATTTGCTGGGCATGATGATACCTCCAGAGATAAGGAGAAAGAGTATTTCCAACATATCATCACTTGTCTCTGAATATGACCAGAGTACATTGAACAGGGCAATTCATGCTGTTGATACAGAAACACTTGAGGAGAATTACATTGCATTCCTTAAGGCAAGGATCGGTACTCACAGTGTTGAGTTCATAGGTGACGATACCCTTCTTGAACATCCCGGTGCTAAGGCCATGGAGAACATTGGGTGGTTCTATGACCATGCATCTGGAAATAATGTTCTGGCACACCAGCCTGTAACTACCATGCTTCATGATATTGACAGCAATGAATTCTATCCCTTTCTTGCGAGGATGTACTTAAAAAAGGATAATGACAGCGGTGAAAACAATACAGATTTTAAGACAAAGCTTGATATCATGGGTAATCTCTTTGCCATTGCATCTGAAAACTTCTATGTAACAGGAAAGGTTGTTGATTCATGGTATTCAAGCTTCACATTCCTTGGGGAGAGTTATACCACAGAGCTGAGGTCCAACAGGAAGGCATCATTTCAGGATCTTGGAAAGATAGGAAAAAAGAACAGGGATATGTTCTACACAATGGATGAAATACTTGAATTCACTTTCCTGTTATACAAGAACAGTACAGGAATACTTAAGGAATTTCCACTGTACCGTTCATTCCATATCTGGCTTACCAACGGAAAACCTGCTAATCTTGTAATTCTTTACAATCCGGAAAACAGAAGAAAGAAATTCCTTGTCTCTGACAATCTTGAAGGAGATAATATTATGGCTGCATGGAACCATCGATGGTCAATAGAAACATTTCATAATGATGCAAAGGATCTGGGTATGGGAGGGTGCCAGGTTCGTGATGGTGAAGGGTCACTTATACACGTGAGGATCACCATAGCGGCCTATACTCTCCTCTCAATGATAATTAAGGCATCAAAGAAATTATTTGGTAAGTTTGTTAAAACCATAGGTGAATGTTCAAGGGCAATAAAGGAGGTTCTAATTCTCAAAAAGAACTACAAGTGGAGATTGTTTTCTGTGTAAATGCAAAAGTATTGATGCCATATAACCGGTTCTCAAGAAATCAGGGTTCGCCGATCTATATATTTCCTTCTTCTCCAGTTTGGAATGGGTAAGTTAGCATAACTTCACATGCCCCTCCATATGGAACATCAACAATATCCTCACAGGTCTCCGATCAAGAACGCCCTTGATTTACTTAAGCGCTCTCTCCACAGAATCCTTGTGGTGATATTCTCTGATTATTTCTATAATGGTGTTATGGTCAAAATCATTACACAAGGTGATTAAAAATAATTATGTAACTGACTATATTGACTTAATAAATTAATATTTGTAAAATATTTTACTGATTTGATGCAGTTATATCAATATCTATATTTTTATAATAGTGACTACTATCTGGCATAGTTATATTTAGTATTATATATGCTTTCTGGTCATAACCTATAGATGTGGGTAATTTTGTATGTATATAATTTGTTAAATATTGATTGGGGACAGTCAATGCGGTGATTGAAGCATTACTTGCAAATTCGTAATTTGTAATTGATATATTAACTGATAAAACTGTTCCAGAATTATAACCACTTCCGACAATTGATGGGGTACAAGTTGCTGTTATATTCGTATCATTTGTTTGAACATTAATATCACCTATATAAGATATCCACTGAGATACATTTGGTATTGATGCAGCAGTATAATGTTGTCCATCATATGAATAATATATGGATGATATTTTAACATTATCTGCAAATGCATCATATATTTGGCCAGTGGCTGATTGACCTGATGACAGACTACTTGAATGTAGTTGGCTTGTTACATTAGAAAAGAATCCTGATGTATCTGCGGCTAGTGTTCCGTTAGATGTTACTATACAAAAATCACAGGGATTCAATGATAATTTAGCACTCCCTTTATTGGTTATTGATACATCAAAAATATATGCCGTCTCTGCCACCTTACCCGCAGATACCTCATCTGCGTGATCTTCGATGACCTTACTTACACTTACTTTCACCTGACTTTTTTTCGGTATACTACTATCTATTATGGCTATTGCAGCTATAACAATTACAATTACTAACAGTATGGCAATATATTTCTTTTTTCCCATAACAACCGATTCGTTATAGATATATAAATTTTAACTTGAGTTCCACATGAGATAGTCTGTTATTTCATATGTATTCCCATACCCTTTCCTGTTTCGTATATGTGCACATTATATGCACATACTTTTAAATACTGGCATGTAATATTACTTTATGTTTCTGAGGTTCACAAAGGTAAAGAGAGGATCAGCAGTACTGGAATATGCCTCCATAGCTGAAAGGGTAGTTGAGAACCATAAGCAGAAAACTATAACTGTGAAGTACCTAGGTTCTGTGAGGTCTGATGAAGACAGGGAAAGATACAGGAAAATACTGGAAGAATACAGGGAGGCAATGAAGAAATTCTCCATAAATGATATGAATGTAAAGCCAACACTGTCTTTTGGAATATTCTATGCAGCAAGAACAATTATGGAGAGGAATGGCATATTAGGAATACTGGAAAAGCATGCTAATTCCTATGCAGAAACATTATCCTTTATGATCATCTCCAGGCTGTTTGACCCATCCTCGGACATTAACTTCATAGACATAGATAAAAGGGTGTACTATCCCTGGGAAACACACATAAGTGAGGACAGTGTATATAGATCACTCGATTCACTCCTGGAAAAGAAGGATTCCATAGAACTTGAAATATTCCAGGCATTGAAGCCTGACACATCCGTAGTGCACTATGATCTCACATCATCATATTTTGAGGGTAGAGAGGACAATGACCTTGTTTTGTTTGGCTATTCCCGTGATAAGAAGAGGGGAAAGGAACAGATTGTAATAGGCCTTGTGATGGCTGATGGCATACCCATCTATCATGAGGTATGGAAGGGCAATACTGTGGATCCAAAAACACTTGAATCCACCATATCCGCATTGAAGGAAAAATTCCAAATAAAGAACATGATACTCATTGCAGACAGGGCATTCGGAAGATCGAAATCACTGGATCTCCTGGATCAGAATCAATACATAACGGCAGCATACAGGTGGGACAAGCCATACCGCAATATCCTCATGGAAACGGATTTCTCTGATGGTTATGTGATGGATGGACTGATCATAAAGAAGGTAACTATAGATGTGAATGATGTGCTGAAGGATGATTCAACAGAGGAACAGAGAAAACTCGCTGAAAAGAGGAGATATATAGCGGTATACAACAAGAAGAGGGAAGAACTTGATCTTAAGGATCTGAATGATAAAATCGATACTGTAAAGAAGAAGATATCTGATATTACAGATCAGAAGGAACTGAAGAAATCCCTTGGAAAGTTGAAATCACTTGTAAAGTTCACAGAGAACAATACAGCACTGAATGAGAAGAGGATAGAGATACTCAAGAAGCTTGCAGGAAGATTCCTAATAGTAACAAATACCGATCTCAATGAAGATGAAGTTGTATCTGCATACAAGGAACAGTGGGAGATTGAGAGATCATTCAGAACCATCAAATCATTCCTTGAAATCAGGCCAGTGTACCACAGAAAATCTGAAAGGGTCAGGGCACATGTGTTCGTATGTGTATTATCCCTTCTGCTATCAAGGATAATGGAAAAACTTACAGGCAGGACAATTGACAGCATAAGCAGTAGCCTGAATTATCTGGATGTTGTTCCCGTAACAGTAGAGAATAGAGAAGTGTATATCTCATCGGAGAGCACAGAAGCTTCAGATATTCTTAAAAGCCTGGGGATTCCATATCCCAGGATCCGTGAATGTGCACATACATAATTATCTGCAATGTTACGAGAATACTGTAAAACAGGTGTTCATCATCTAATAATGATAATGCTTGTCATGCGGAACTCAAGTTTTAACAAACCATTAATCGCTCTACCGGTGGGGAGTAATAAATCTCAAAAAATAAGGAAAATGCAAGAAGGTAATACAAAAATTAGATATACATACTATGTAAATTTTAATTGGTTACAGACTGATAAATGCAATTAAAAAAGTGAAAAAGGTTAAAAAAAATATATATTTTTAGTGTTTTTTAATAAAAAATAGTACTCCAACCGAACCTGCAATGCTAGCGGCAATACCAGCTACAACCCCCGCAACGATAGGAATAACTGAACTTGGCTGAGTAACAGATTTAACAAAACTCAACGGAATCGAAGCCCCACTGTTGGATACTGCGACACTGCCTGAGTGAGTGTAAAAATAGCCTGTGTGCGAATCCACGGTATAACTGTAGGTGCCGTCGGTAACGTTCGTGAATGAAATAGAGGTTGAGTTTGTAGTCTTAAGTACACCGTTAAATGTAACATTCCATGTCGTACCACTTGGAAGGCCGGTCTCAATAAATACAACTGTGTATGTATTCGGTGTATAGGCTATGTTAATCGTAGTGGAAGAACTATTTATGGTAAAGGACCCGGTGTAAGCATGTGGAGTATATCCCGATACAGTTGTCAGTGAGTAGGAGTAAGTGCCGTTTGGGAGGCTTAAAGTTATGTTGTTTGTTGAAGATGTATGCACTACGCCATTAACCGAAAGGCCCCAAATCGTTCCAGGGGATAGACCAGTTTCCGAAAACGTTACAGTGTAGTTAACAGGATACCATGATACGGATTCATTTACATTGCTGCCGTTAACGGTGACGCTGCCAGTTGTAGGGGAAGAATGATACCCTGATACCTGCATGATAGTGTAGTCGAAGGTTCCATTGTACATCATAAATGAAACAGAATTGCCATTAGAGCTCATGTTTTTTCCGTTTAGATTAACTGTCCATGAGGTACCAAGGGGCAGACCCTTCTCCGTAAATGTTACAAGATATTTTTGTTCAGCCACGAAAGGAATGCTAACTGAAACCGATGATGAAACAACAGATACTTTACCGTTTACTGCGACGAAGCCGGGAGAGGATGCAGAGTAAGAATAATTCCCTGGGGAAACGAGCAAGCTATATGAACTCTTTGAAGTAGAATAATTCGTTCCGTTAAAGTCTAATGTCCACTGTGTTCCGGATGGAAGGCCAGATTCTTTAAAGGTAACACTATACAGGAAGGTGCTCTGCCCACTGGAAGCATCCCCATACTTGAGGAGTGAACTTGCAGCTGGAGAATTTATTGTAATAAATGTGTTGTGTGATATTACATTCACACCACCATATACAATTAGCGAACTCCCTGCGCCGTACAAGTTTCCGTTAAGGCTTACGTTATTGGATGTGAATGCGTTGTTTATAATGTTGTTTGTTCCATACTCGAGTATCAGGTTACTTGCCTGGTTTCCGTTCATAGTCGATATATTTGTTCCATCAACAACATTTGTTCCTTCATTGAAAACTAAGCTGTTTAAATTTGGTAGAACAGTGCTGTAGTATGTGTAATATGTCTTATTCATGGTGAAATTTTTTGTTGTCACATTGTCATGTTTGAAGTTATTAGAACCATAGAATGTCATCATAAACCACGGATAAGGTGATTGAGTATATACAGAATATGGACCAACAGAATATGGACCAACAGAAATAGTTGAAGAGACCACACTTGTATTGGATTCTAAGGCTTCGTACCATATTCCATTTTCGCTTGAATCTTTGAAACTAATGTTTCCCATCTCAGCAATGTACGACGGGTCGATTTCGTGTGTAGACAAAATAGACCAGTTGGAAGACAAAGATTCGTAAAATGAGTACCAGGTGGAATCAGAGTTTAAGGATACATTTGCGCCAAGCGATCCTAAGAATGAATTATAAATGACTGTTGTGTTAAGGTGGGTGGTCCCGTGGAAAGATGCGACTTCAGACTCATTAACTGTTGAATTGCTTAAATAGGATATACTGTCAGCCAAGACTACATAGGAGTTTCCAATGCCTGTACTGGATAAGTATAAAGTTGAGTTAAGGAGCATAATATCACTGCTGTTGAACTGGTCATAATCTCCCGTTAAGCTAGAATTTAGACCCTCTAAATATGAACCACCGAAGAATGTATTCCCACGCATGTACGTATGGGCAAAATAAGATAAATCGGCGCTGCTTTGATAAAAGAAGTTACCAACCAGACTGTCGTTGCTATAATAATCCACTATACCTGAACCATCATAAAAAATATTATTGGCTATGTTAGCATTTCCATATGCGGAATAAACATCTGTAGAAATAAACTTGTTATGTATTGCTGTTATATCCATACTGGAATTGAATGCAATGCCGACATAGGTATTAATGAAGCAAGATTCCGAAATAATGTCATTCGAGGAATTCCAGAAAGTTAGTTCTCCCGCTATAAAGCCATACATAGAAGGATAAAGTGTACCAGAAATATCCATAGCAAGTACTGATACATTCTGGGAGTTGTAGATGAAGTATGGCATGGTATTATAACCAATGAACGTTCCGTAGACAGAATTGTCAGTTATTGCCTGCTGTTCACCTAATGTTGATACATAATCGGTTGTCCCTTTAAGGAATACTCCTGGAAAAACAGGGAAGCCGAAGTCGTTTAGCTGACCAAAGACAGGATCAATTGACACATTTTGATTAATGAGTATATATGGCGATGCCGACGTTCCTTTTCCCGAAATGGTAATATTTAGGAGCTGTGCATTATTGAATGCAAACAGTGGTGTATATCCCCCATACGAAACGTTGTGGACTAGATCAATCGACCCCAGACCTACAGACGAGCCACCTGAATGGTCGGATACTAAGATATTATACATGGGTTGGTAATCGCTGGCCAAAACCTGACCTGCATAATCTCCCGGAGACAGATAATAGATAAACTTACCGTTTTGTGGAACTGGTGACCACTGGGTGGTAGTATTATTGACAGCGTTTCCTGAATTTATAAATAGGAAGCCGTTGGAAGGCGCTATAGAACCAGAAACCGTGATAGCTCCCGGGTCATTCTGTATCCCCCACATACCTCTAAGTATACTCGGACCCGCATTTAGATACGCAACATCATTCGTTTTCCAGTAAATCGAAACACCAGAAGATGTCTCTCCTGTGTCGGTTCCAAAATTATATGCAGAAGGCACATTTTGATAATTACCGGATGTTGAATTCATGTATTTAAGAGACATACTGCCGTTAATCCCATAAATATCCGTTGTGCTTCCGCCGCCAGGACCACCTATCATAAGCTCAGCATCATACAGAAGGTAACCTGTAGGCGTTACATGTGTACCACTTACGAGGAAGTTTGCCTGTGGTGTCTTATAGGATGATGGCATTCCATACGTTGAATTAAATGTCACACGATCGTAAGTTCCACTCATTGAAATCTGTGGAATTGAATAGTTGAAGTAAACAACATTACGATTGTGTAATAATGTGGAATTAAGATATAAATGAACAGTGAAAGGCTGATTAATTGTAAAGTTTGGACCAAGTGCAATATGAACACCACTGTACGGTAAAACATTTCCTGTGGAATTATAAATAGCATTGCTCGTAAGGTAGGCTGCTGGGCTAGAAAAGTTCCATAGATTATCCTCTAAGGAAAGTGTATGTGTTCTTGCAGAATATACTATCACATTCTGTGTCCAAAAACTGTAATCAGATTTTCCAAAAAGAGTTACGTTGTTAAGAACAGTGTTTAATTGTATAGTAACAGTATGTGGTGCATCATTCAAGAGGTAGAGCGGGCTGAGACTGTTTAGGGAAACAGTACCCTCGAAGCTGCTTGTGTTATAATTATAACCTACCAAATTTCCACTAACATTCTTAACACCAAAGTCGCCTATCCCATTTGGAGCTGGAGCACTGCTATAGAGTGGTGTCACTGTATTGTTTACCATTTTGTAAAAGTTAGCAGCATGTTTGTTTGGAATAAACAAATGATTTATAATGCTACTGTTACCCGTAGAATTCAGGAAATACGACGACCTGGACGTCAAATTTTTTCCATTTACTCCATCTTTCCCAAGCAACTTAGATACAGAGGAGTTGAAAGAATTCTGATATTTACTGAACTGGGAAGGAACTGAAGTTGTTTTTGTATTAGATGAACTCCCTGCAATACCTGGAACACTTTTGCCCTGTACCGCTGTACTGGAAAAATTTCCCTGCTGACCAAATACAACTGCAAAGGAAAAACCGGACACGGCTATCATCACTACCAAAATTACTATGAATTTCTTCGATATATTTACCATAAAAAAGGATAATATACCTGCTTATAAATTTTTCTATAGAGAATTTGTGAAGTATATAGTTTCTTTAACCTAATAGAGATGCATAACGTTCATACTGGGATATGACTTCCATGCCCACAGACCATATTGTCAGTTCCTCGTTGAATATTTTATATGCAGGAAAATTTCCATATATATCCGATATATAATCTCCCTGTGAGAAACCGCCTATTATAACATTAAGATTATCCTGATTTATTATGGTCGATAGGGAAGAACTGGTGCCCTCTGGAGAAAGCGCCACAGTTTTTCCATCAAGGTTTTTAAGGAAAGGTATTATAGCGCCTTCCCTCATTGAAAGAAGTTCATTTCCATTGTAATTTATAGAACGCTTTTTGAAAAGATCCTCAATGAGCCCCTGGAATCGATTATATGATCGTGGAAGTTTAGTTTCACTGTTTATATGAATTATATAGTTCCCCCTTGTATGGACATAAACATCAAGCATCTTGTTTTTGTTTAATATGGATTCCATTGCCACTTCCAGAAAAATATATATTATATCCGGCCTTCCCCTTCTATTGGATTCCCCAGGGAAGTATTTATCAATGGTAGTATGCATATAATTTGAATCAAGTAGCATTTCCGTAGGTTTTTTGTGATTTTTCTCTGCAATATTTCTTATTGCCCGATCCCTGGCCATGTTCTCTGGAACGGTCTGAAGTTCAGCATCTGCTATAATCAACCTGAGCATAGACTTGTATAACAATTCAGGATTTACTATTTTCTATGAGCCGTATCCTTTTCTCCGTGGAAGGATGGTCCAGGCTCAATGATCGCATAACATTTTCTGGAATTTTATCTGTTTCTGATATACGCCTTAAGCCATCTATAAGATAGTCTTTATTTACATATTTAACTGCATTTAAATCCGCCTCTACTTCGTTGTGCCGTTTAATAGCTGGTAAAACAATCATGATAAATAGAATGAGTACTATAAAAAATACAGGTGCCATATAAAAGAATGACGGGTTTGTTGAGGTAAATGACAGTGATATAAGGTTAAGCATGAAAATAAATACTATGAAATTAACGAATATGGTTTTTTTGTTGTGCCTTAGCTTTATATGTGAAAGCTCATGGGCAAGCACACCTACTATTTCATCATGATCCAGTATTGACATCAGGTAACTTGTTAAGAATACATATGACTCCTTCTTATTCACCTCAAAGGCATTGGCTATTCTTCCATTCGTATTTATTATGTATATTTCTGGCTCTTTTATGCCCATTTCAACGGAAAGATCGGCTGCTTCATTATTAATATAAATATCCTGAAGTTTTTCCGATTTTCTAACCAGTATGTTTACCATGGGGCTATTGGCTGAAACGGCCCATATAAATATTATAAATGCGTTTAATATGATAAGATCAGAATAGGCATTCACGGCTTTTATGTAACCCTGGGCAATTAACATTACAAGGAAAAATATGGATAGATATGTTACGTATCTCCAGCTAAGGTCGTCGGAAATATACTCGAATATGTTTTCATCCGATTCCTGGTCCCTCATTATATTCTTGAAATGCATGAAAAGAAGGCTATTTCCTATAATTATGCCAACCATGATAACCAGTGAATATACTGTGAATGGAATTTCTGAGAGAATTATATATATAAGGAATATAAGTATCAGTGACGCGTTTGATAATACTGCAGATTTTTGCAATACCTGTTTTTTATCGGCAGGAGTCATATATATACTCAATTAAAACTTTTATTTAATATATTGCAATTAGTTTCTTAACAATCCCATATCAAATTTATAAGCTTATCATTATATACAGTAGTTGAGAGATGATAACCGTAAAACGCATTTATGAAAAGCCAGATAAAGATGACGGGTTCAGGATTCTGGTAGAAAGATTATGGCCCAGAGGAATTTCCAGGGAAAGAGCACATATAGATCTGTGGCTAAAGGATGTTGCTCCATCCCCAGAACTTAGAAAATGGTTTAACCATGAAGATGAAAAATGGGAAGAATTTGTGAGGAGATATTACCTGGAATTAACAGGAAATGCAGGAATAGAGAGAATTAAGACCCTGATGAAAGAAAATAATAATATTACGTTTGTGTATTCATCCCGGAATGTTGAACACAACAACGCTGTTGCACTGAAAGATATAATATATGGCATCAAATAGGAAAATAAAGTTCAATTCACAATCTTACATTTTATCTTTCCGACTTTTCCATGGATTTCCATTATTCTGCATATAAAATCATACCACTTAGAGATACCTGACATACTCTCCATCCTAAAGGATTGGATGTTCATTGTGACGGGATCTATGAACGGATAAACCACCTTAGTTCACATGGGTTTTCTGAACCACAGAATTAGTCCCCTCAAGTTCCTAATTATACCAAAGATTACGTTAAATGTGACTTCAAAATCAATTCTATTACAAGATGTTACCGGAGTTTTTCTACCAATTTAAATCTCTCAAGTACTACAAGTGTAGAGTCATCCACTACGAAGTCTGGATCACCCAGTTCCTCACGCATTTCACCGCTATACCAGAATTTTTCATGACTCAATCGCCAAGCGGAAACGGTTTGATAATCTTCTCCTTCATCTATGGCATGTTCTATTCCAACTTCACCAAGTGGAATAACCTTGACATTAACAGTCTCTATTATCCCAACTGGTATGTTGTCGGAATCGACCACGGTAGAACGCTCTCTAGGGACAGGGAGCGATTCACTATTAAGCCTGAACTCCAATTCCAAGCTTGTTGTTGCAACCTTGCTCCCGTTAAGGATAGCTGTCACCAACTTGTCTCGGAGTGGCCCTGGAAAACCGAATTCTGCATTGCGCAATTTGATCACTATTATCTTATCCTTCTGCCTATATTGTCAACGCCAAGTTAAATTTCCCCATTTCTTTACAGAGATGAGGGAAACAAGATGTTGCGTGATGAGAGGTGGTATATGATAAGAAATATTGTGGAAAATGGAATGAAAATATCGGAGATAGCAAAGGAGTTGACAATTATAAATATTGCATCATATTCTGAAGAGGATAGGTAGGGAGCCGGTTAAATAATTAAGTGGATACCTAATAACGCACAGTCAATTAATAAATCGCTTCAGAATAATGGGTTAATCCTGGTATTGTCATAAGTTTGATAAGATTCCAGCGGCGCCTTGGACACAACCAAAAAGGTGAGGCAATTTTTTCCATTATGAGGTTGAATTATCTTTATGGTTTTGATTTTTCAGAACCGCATCGACAAAAGAATGAAGTCCTGACAAATCAATGCTAATTCTATACCTCATGGATAATTGCCCTCTTTCATTCAATGAGGGTTCTTTCTCAATTATACCTGCAGTAACTAATATGCGTAGATGTTTTTCTATTGATGATCTATGTTTGTTAAGCCTTTCTGCAATATCACCTGGATTCGTGTGTCCTTCCGAGATCATATCTAGAATCTCAAGTCTTGTGGAAGATGCTAGAGCTGAAAGGAATTTCTCTTCTTGTACATAATCTCTCATAGTGTTAACCTACCCGAAATTATCCTATAGCAACAATTAGGTTATAATTGTTGCCAAAAGGTGAAAATTTGTATGAAATTGCTGGAAAGTTAAATATATCACGGTATCATCTTAGGGTGACACTGATGAGATACCTTATAGACACGGATGTAAAACTTATTGGCCTAAAATCGCCAGATGGTCCAGTTTCTGCAGGCAAAACATTTGATAATTTGGAGAGAAAGCTTCTTTCGTTGAAAGGGAGAAAATTCTATGGACTGTCGAAACTGGAGGGGGATAACCTGACATATTTTGCATGTGTCAAGGTTCAAGAAGAAGATGCAAGCAAACTAGGATTACAGGAAATAGTACTGCCAAAAGGAGAATATGAGAGAGAGGTAATAGTAGATTGGGAAGAACATATCGACCAGATATCAGAGCAATTTGAGAAAATGGAATCTAAGAATATAGTTGATCCTCAGAGATTCTTCGTGGAATATTACAGGAGTCGAAAAGAACTTATCCTCATGGTCCCAATCAAGTGACCCGTTTTATGACTTAATATCATATTTTCAAACATAGTTAAATCATGTGCTGTTTTACAACTACCGAAATGCCAAAATTTACTTGATATTCGACGGTGTGACGACTTCTTTGTGAGATAGTATGCATGTCCTGCAAAAATGTTAATCTTCTCATTTTAGAAGTATTGTTAGTCTTTTGCCACCATTTTGCGATGTGTTAATATTTTTACTATGTCCTATTTCCAGTGTAAGCAATCAAATGGAAACAATTACTTTCTATGAAAATAAATCTTGATTATTTGGAAAAGACACCGCTTAGCGGCTGTGAATTATTTCTTTCAGTTTATACCTTAAAATTTCTTACAATGTTAGTTGTTTTATCTAGCAAATCGGATGTATCACTGAACTCTAGAACCCGTATTTCTCTTTCAATGAGAATTAACTCAAGCATTGATGTCATGGTGACACCCTGTTTCTTGAGCATAAATATGCTGGGTGACCCTTTAAGAGAGATTAAATTAGGAGACCTGGAAATATAACATAGCTCAATGTATTCCCCGCCACGTGTTTCTTCCTTTAAACGAACGATTAAAAAAACTGAAGATATGGAAACCAAAAAAGGGAACAGGCCATCAGGTGATATAATTGGCATTTTTTCAATTGCTATGTCCAGATTGCAAAATCCCCTTTCAGTAAGATACCTGTAGACTGTGTTTTCCGTGTCTTCTGTACGGGAAATTGTATCTATGGTCTCAAGTTCAATAGGGCCAACACCTTCAATCGGTCCGAATAAGTAAATCGTTGTACTGTAGTCCTCTCTGTTTTCAAGCAATAATAAGTGACCATCTGACACTGTATAAAGGTTAAGTTCTTCCATTAAAAGTGAATAATGACCCTTATCTGAAAACGAATTAGCAATGCTCTCCTGCATAGAGTAGAGAGCGCTCTTAGTCTCATCGTCATAACTACCAAGCAGAAGAATGAACATTAAAAATTCACTCTCTCTTTACCAGTTTGTCTCCAATTTTTAAGGAGATTATTTTCCCATCTTGAGTTAGTGCTGCCTCATACTTCCCTTTTTTATTTTGGCCAAAAGATTTCATCGTTTCAAATTTCCCAATTACACTATAGCCGGTATTTACCTCATCAAGAGAATCTACTGTGACGTTATTTGAAAATACGGGCTCATTGATTGCTGAACTAATAGTACTGGCAATTATGGTCTTGAGTTTCCAGATATCGCTTGAGGCAATTGGCATTTATCTCACCAGTGTTGAAAGGAGTAAACCCATTTTATCGTTAAAAATATAGTGATTGCCAACTTTCTTAATGATCTCCCTATCCATTAGGTATTTCAAATGAAAACTAATTGTATTGGGGTTTACTCTAATATCAAAATGTTCATCAGTTAATTTTACAATCTCTGTCCAGGTCAGATCTTTTTTAAGCATAAGTTCTCTAAGCATAAACAACCTCTTTTCATTCTTTATTGCCTCACCAAGAATTGTAATTTCATTCGTTTCCATATAACTAAAATACTAGGATCAATATTAACTTAACTATAGTTAACTTCATTACTATGAACTTAACGACTTTATCCAGAAAATTGAAAGATTATAAATGATGGGTAGGGAGCAGATTATTTAATTACCTAACTTTTTAACCAATTTTACTCACTACACTCATAAAACAGTAATTATCAACAATCCACCGAAACATGTAAATACTTTGTAGTGTTTAATTATTCACTACGACATTCATAAGAAAGATCAGGACAAAATCCGGAACCTATCTTGCAGAGGTTCGCAATCAGAGGGTGGACGGAAAGGTGAAACAGGAGTTCATAAGATATATAGGCAAGGAGATGAACAGCTCTGTGGTACGCAGAATATCATCCAGTGATGTAAGAGCAATGGAAGTGCGCAGATCTCTGGATGTTGAGGCAGTACACAGGATATCCTCCAGGATAGGAATAAACACTCTCGTTTCAAAGAGTGCCCTTGTCATGGTATATTCCCAGCTTCTTGACCGCCCTGCAATAAACAGGATGGAGGAATATCTTCAGGAGACGGAGATACTGAGATACCTTGACATACAAAACATCAGCACCCAGGATCTTTATGAATCCCTGGAGGAGATAAACGATATGGATTTCCCGGCACTGGAGGAGAAGCTTGCCTCATTCTTCCTGGATGTGGAAAAAGAAAGGCGATCCGTAATAATCGATGTAACGGATACCTACTTCACCGGTGATTCCCTGGACTCCAGGCCAAGAAAGGGAAAGGAGGGCAGGATAAAGAAGCTCATGCAGATAGCTCTCGTTGTAACGGAAAAGAGAGGATTTCCCTTATTCCATCGCGTATACGGTGGAAACATATCCAACAGATCTATGGCGACCTTGTAAAAGATCTGTGGACGAAGGGATACATGGTGATTGTCATGGATCGTGGAATGTCTGATCCGGGAAGGATAAAATCCCTGCTGGAGCTTAAATTCACCATGATCTGTGGCCTCAAGAAAACATATGACCTGAAGAAGATCATTGATGGAATGGACAGGAACGATATTTACACAAAGAAACACATGGTATCACTGAAGAACACAAAGGTCTACTGCACCGATACCACATTCCTTTCAGGCAGGCTCATTGTGGTATATAATCCGTCACTGGAATCATTGAAGAAGGATCACTATTACGAGCATTCGTCAAATGAAGATATAGCGAAATATCTTGGTTATTCCCTCATATTCCACAACACTGATCTTGGTATGGATGAAGTTGTAAGGAAATACTACGACAAGGATTCTGTGGAGAGGGCATTCAAGCAGATCAAGGGTGTTCTTGATCTGAGGCCTGCAAGGGTATGGCTGAAGTCTCATATAGAAGGCCATGTGAAGATATGCTACCTTGCCTATTCCATACTGAGTTATCTCTCTTACATACTGGAGAAGAAGGGAATATCCGGATCAGAGGCTCTTGATTCCCTGAGAACAGGTTACAGGGTATATCTGGAGGATCAAAAGAACGGATTCAAATGGGAATCAATCGTTGCTCTGTCAGCAGTACAGAGGGAAATTATGGATGTAGTGATCAAAAAGACCTAAAAAGTTAGGTAATTAAGTGGATACTGTACTGGCACCTGACTGCTTCAAATGAAACTAAACCATGGAACATAACTCGCAACTTCAATTCCCGAGGCCACCGCTGCAGTAACGCCGAAGCAAAATATTGCCATACCTGCAATCCGTCCAATCCGTTCCATGACATTATCGCTCAACTTTGTGCGGATCATGCTGATGAAGGTGCTGAGTGTCAGCCACCATAGCATGGACCCGCTGAATACACCTGCAATTATGAAGATAGAGATATACACGGGATCTGAGGAGGATGCAAAACCAGTTGAAGCAAATATTGCCACAAAAAGAAGAATAGTCATGGGATTTGTTAATGTCACGGCCAGTGTTGAAAGATAATTCCAGTTCAAGTGATTCTTGTTTGCAGCTGATACGTAGCTTACAAACGGTCTGCGAACTGTTCTCAAACCAAAGTAGCATAACGCGATCCCTCCGAACATCTGTATCCAGATATGACCAGATAACAGTACCCCGGAAACCACTGCCAAACCAAAGGCTGCTGCTGCGCCATAGAAAGCATCTGCACTGGCAGCACCAAGTCCACAGGTTATGCCAGCGATCTTTTCGTAGCTAATGGTGCGTTGGATACAGAGGATTCCTATAGGGCCAACTGGTGCCGCTATGGAGAAACCTATGAGAAGTCCCTGTATGAATATGTACGGGAGTGGCACTTAACTTTCTCGAGAATTGTGTGAACCTGAAGATTGTGGATTGTTTGTTTCCTCAAGTTTTAGAGGGATTCGAATTGTTTCCTTCGCAGTACTCAGAACAATGGTCGTACGAGTCCTTATCACTCCGGGTATCCCCTTCAGTACGTCATTTACAACAAAATCAATATGCTTGTTATCTCTGCATCTTATCTTGAGGAGATAGTCATCGTCCCCTGCAATATGGTGGCATTCCTGAACTTCTTCGAGAATCTTGATGCTTTCCAGAAATCCTGTCCTGTGATGAGGGAGATCTATGTTAACCGCAATAAAGGCAATTACATGGAGGCCCATTGATTCTGCGCTGACATTTGCAGTGAAGCTTTCAATTATCCCAGCTTTCTGTAGCTGGTGAACCCTTTCTGCCGCCGCTGGAGCTGATAATCCCAGTTCATTTCCCAATTCTTTCCAGCTGATTCGTGCGTTATTCATCATTAGATTTAATATTTTGATATCCAATGTATCAACAGCCATGCACATATTATTCTAAAGTAATATTTATACATTACTTAGTATATGTAAGAATATTCTGGAAATATTGCACGTATTGAAAACGAGCAGGGATAAGAACCATGTATGTTTAATATCTTTCTGGATTTTCGGAAGGCCAACGACTTCAATTACACCCTGACATACAGCGGCTTTTCCATGATAAAAGGCATGATAACAGAAGACATAGAAAAGATACCTCAGGTCATCATCCAGATAAACAAGACCAAGAGTTACGGTGGAAAAAACCTCATAGAAGCGATGTCAAATCTATTCATTCTGAGTAATCTCACTAATAACAGCCCTGAACACTAAGCCGACAGACATCAACTAACATACATATAACCAAAATGTTAGTATTTGATGACAATTGTCCAAGGATAGGTGGGTATCCGACACCATAAGTAATATGGGTATATGAATTACACAAAACATAATTAAATGAATACTTAAGTTAGAGTACTAACTCCATAAAAAACCCTGAGCAGATAATGAATTTACCAGTTTTTCTGCAGAATTGTCAATCTATTCCTTCATTGTTCCAGAAACAATATGAGCAACTTGATTTCCAAAACTAACCCATTTCTTCTTGGTTTTATCTGTTCTCTTAGTTTCTAACCTCGACATTGAATCTTCATAGAGTTTATTGGAATGTGTTTTTTGCAAGGTTTTTCTTAATTTTTCGGTTAAGGTATTTGATTTTAGGTCATTAAACAGAGCAATTACTTTTTTACCATCTATTTTAACGTCAAAAATTTAAAACAAATCGATTATATCCTGATCTCGACCAGATTGAAGCTTCAATGCCCAAATCGCTTCGGGACTAGCAATTGGAATTTTATTTTTTGTTCCACCAGTTAGAGTGATGAGACGAAGGTTTCTATGATCCATACTAATCCGAGGTTCAGGAATATCTACCCGTGCTTCCCTATCCCTCACATAACCCACAAGCACATCTAGAGTTATCTCTTCTGTTCTGTACCTGAGTACTTTGCCTTCATAATTCTGTGGATTTGGAATTGAAGAGTTTTCCAATTCTAAGTTCTGGGCATTAATAAAATCTTCCAGTTTTCCTAGGGCACCATTTGGGATAACAATATCAACATCATTAGAGTATCTTGGTACTCCGTACGCAGCTATTGCATATCCGCCGATTAAGACACCCCCAAGTTCCCAAGGCCATTCATCTAAAAGACCGAGGACTTTCCTTTCCCTACTAACTGGATCAGTACCCAATGAGTTCACTTGCTCCTGCATAAAGTCCTGGGTGATTCTTGATTATCCTGAGAACTTCATCCTTAGGAATTACACGCTCACCTGCAACTAACGTCCACTTAATCCTGGAAACGGCCTCCAGGATAACGAAACTTCCTACCCTTTTTTTTCCAGAGGATGAAACCCCTGATCTCATGAGATATCTCTTCCACTCCTCTATTTCAGACTTGTGAACTCGGAGATGAAATACACGTAGATATGAATTCGGAGAAATTTTATATCTTCCATTTGTCCATATTTCCACCGCTGTACTTCCCGTCCATGCCTTATCCCACGGAGCTTTCAGAACTATAGTTTTAACTCTTTCCCACTCACTTAGCCTTTTATCCGGTCTTTCCGGCAGTGGCAATACCCTATAGGTGCCTCGTCCTATCCTTTCCACAACTCCTCTCATTTTTAACTCTGATAGTAATTTTGCTGGACGAGTATTTCCAGTTGCCGCCTTAAAATCAGAGGTTGTGAAATCCTCATCACCGAATTTTGAAATTAAAGCATCTAAATAAGTGAAGCCCATATTCCGTAATATTCGGAACTATTATATTAATTTATTGTATATCAAATAATCTTCTTCAGGTATTCAATCCTCTAAAAATTGCAGGCATTATAAATATTAGATAAAAATTATATACGTATATGATATACCTATATTATATGACAAAACCCGTTACGTTGTCAAACGCTGCGTATGAAGCCTTGTTAAAACTCAAAGACAGAGATACTTCTTTTTCCGAAGTTGTATTAAAATTAGTGGATAAATATAACCGTAAAAATGACTTCAAGAAATTTGCCGGCTCACTTAAAGCAAAATCTGAAGATTATGAAAGGTTTAAAAAGGAAATAGAGAAAGACAGGGAGCAAAATACTGAAAACTGTGATTGAATGGTTGTTCTTGACACAAATGTAATTATAGATTACCTCTTAGGAAAGAGCGATGTAGTTCAGGTCATTGACACATTTCCCACAAACGAATTATGCATGACATTTGTTAACGAATTTGAGTTATTGAAACATAAGAACCGTAAAGAACTTGAAGAACCAATTGAAAATCTAACTATTTATCAGTCAAGTGAAATTGCCGTGAGAGAGGCAGCAAATGCCTACATCCGATTGATATCTACTGGAAAAGTTATGAGTGATAACGATTTAATGATCTATGGAGTGTGCATCGCTAACAGCGAAATGCTGCTAACCCAGGACAAGGCATTTGAAAATCTGCATAGTGAATTCGTGAGAATTCTCAAATAGTTTACTGATCACTATTAACCCTGGTATTACGGTTTCAGATTAAACCCCAAGCTATCCAGTTTCCTGGAAATCTAATTCCTGCAGACCTATAATATAATGCTAATTCACCCTCATGAAAAACTTCATGCTCAGTAAGGAAACCTATTACCTGTAAAGGGCTGATTTTCTGGTGATTTTCACCGAGATATTTTATCGATGGAGTACAATCTATCCACTTATCAAGGACATTTCGACCGTCGTATGTTGAAACTATTCTACAGATCTCTGCTAAAACACTCTTCAACCCTTCCAGAAGTACCTGTTTATTGTTTTCAAGTGAATGGTCTATATCTCTACGGTAGAAGTCAAGGGTACCTAAACGCAAAGCATCAAGGTAGCACTTTCTTATATCTAATATGTGCCTAAATTGTTTACCGAATGTACCTGCATTCTTTATTGGGCTTAATTCAAGAAATTCGGAATCAATAGACTCTAGTGAGCTGATGATTAAATTGCCATGAAATTTTAAAGTTTCAATCATATCTGATATAACTGGCAAATCCATAACATAACATTAAAATTTAAAATAAAACACTTACGCAAGAATTAATTTGGCAATAATAGATGGTTTAACTAACAACAGGTTGCGAGGAGCCTATTAATTATGTGGATACTGTGGATTACTTTACTCTAACGGTCTTTTTAAGATTATTTATATAAGATATTTATGCCATTAATTTATGTTAAGTTTGGAACATGTAAAATATATTATAAATAGTTGAATTTAGATTGTTATGGAACTTTGACTGATTGGCATTCAGGTTTTATATTGGCAGTGCAAGAGGCGTTTCTGGATTTATCACATGAAAGATTAGTAGAACTGTAGAACTGGATGAATTATATAATGTAAAGTAAGAAACGATGAAAACTGAATCTTATGTCCCCTACACCATATCTTAGAAAAAGAAATGAAAGAAGCGTTACTCGAGTTCGGAATGCCTAAACAAGATCGGACAAATTTCTGAATGGACACCATATTCTGAGGTTATAGATGTTCACCAATCACTGATAGGATTATGGTCATAATAGATGCACAAAGGATGTGTATCCCGTGCCGTCTAAAATTAATTTTCAGCTATATTTTCATTCTCGTTTGTATTTTTATTCTCTTTTGTACTTTCAATCTTTTTTATAGTTGTATCCTCAATCAGCTCAGTTCCAAGTGTTTCAGGACTCAAATACATGCCAATACCAACAATTATGGCACCGATAACAAGCAGGATAGCGGTTGAAAACCATATATTGGTTGTAGTATCTATTGATTTAAAAAAATAGTTATGCATGAATGGAACATAAATTGAAAACCAGCCGCCCAAAAATATGCCTGAAGAATAACCAAACCCAACACCTGATGACCTCATCCCAGTTTCAAATCTTTCAGATAGGTAGACTGGAATTATTCCCCATGGAGCCTGTGTTATGAATCCGATAACCAGAACAGAAATTATTGTCAATGGAACGTTGTCAGTTTTTGCCCCGTAAAATGCCCCATAAAACATTGGTACAGAGATTATTATTGTTAATATGGCCCAAAACAGTGTTAATTTCCTCCTTCCAATTTTTTGTGATAAAGAACCAAAAAATAGAGCTCCTATAAATGCAGTACCAAGTGAATATGTATATATTGTATCTGCCTCCCCGTAAGGAAATACGCTTGGGGCGTGTTCAAGAATTGTTGGAACAAAGGCAAATAATGAATAGGCAAAGAAGAACATGCCAGTCATGTATGTCATTACCTGGAAGAAATCCTTTCTATGTTCCTGCCTGAATAAATCCGTGAATGGTTTTTTCTTCAACTTGTTTTCTTTCTGAAGATTTTTGAAGGCGGGAGTGTCATTCATTGTAAGCCTAACTATCAGTGCAATAAAAACAGGGATTAATGTGGTGAGGAAAAGGTATCTCCAAGCATAAGCCTTTATTGCTGCAAGTCCAAAATATCCTGTGAAAATAGCAACTATTGCTGCTGCTAAAAGAGCTCCAAAAGAAAATCCTCCCTGAACTAAACCACTTATTGTCCCCCTAAATTTATATGGAGTCCATTCCATAACAAATGGGTGTCCTGCAGCGTATTCACCTCCAGCAAATGTGCCAACGAAAATTCTAATTATAACGAAAAGAACAAAGGCCAAAATACCAACGTTTGCATATGTAGGAAGCGCAGATGTCAGGGTACTGACTAGGCCAAGCCCAAGAATTGTGATTATTAAATCTTTTTTTCTGCCTATTTTATCCCCGAAGTGCCCGAAAATGGCGGACCCAAATGGACGGAATATGATGGTTAAAGAATATGCTAAAATAATTGAAAATGCACCTAGCAGAGCCGTTGTTGGAGGTAATAAAACTACTGCCAGGATCGGCGCTGTTGATAAAATCATAGTTAAATCAAAGGCATCTAATAGGAAACCAAAAAATTGTGATGTTGTAGCTTTCGCAGAGTTTTTACCAAATTTTTCGATTTTGCCAGAAAAATTACTATTATCCATGATAACCGATAAATTTATTTTATTTAAACTTTTCCTTATGTTAAATAACATAAAGAGTTATACTTGCGATAAACTAAATATATAGTGTATGTATTATTCATAGGATGTAGTCACTTCCTTTTTTCATTCATCTCCCCTAGTGTAATATAATATATCCTATAGCAGTATACAGCTTCTCGTTGTTATGAAAATCCACGAATTCAAGATTGTTAATTTCGCCTCATCAAATCTTCTTATGGCCTCTCTTTCCAGAATTGGGTTGAACGTTCTATGCGTGCATCCTCTCTGGCATAGAAGAATGAATACGTTCATGTGGAATGTTAATCCTTGGGAGAGAGTTCTCTACAGCATTACTTATAAACTGTGTTCCATTGTTGCTACACATTTACACTCTGGAAATATGTTTCAATCATGGTTGATTGAATAAGGAAGCTATTGCTCCTTTCACATCGTAACCGGTGGAGTTATGCCAGCAATTATAAACAGGAAACTCAATGATACGGCGATACGTCAATGCAGGAAGAGATGTGGTTCTTTATTTCTCATGGATCCGGAATACTTATGCCTCCGGCCTGTTTAAAATATATGTCCGTATTTTATGTGTGCTGATTACTCATGCACAACGGCCTGCCATTGACTCAAATTTACATTCATCCATATTAGATGGATGCAATTTCAGAGATACCAAAAATCTATTAATTTGAAATTAACCAAAAATTAAAAAGATTCACTTACAGATGCAAAAGGATAGATGGTGTTCGAATCTTTATATCTGATGAATATATACGATGAAATATGGCAAAAGCGTATGTAATCAGGCACGCTGAAGTTGTTGTTGATCCAAATCTACCTTCCTATCAATGGGATCTTTCTCCCGAAGCTGAAACCTCTATTAGGCGAATTTCTCGTAGCATTGAAGGGACAACCGCATCACACATCTACCATAGTCCAGAGAATAAGGCATATAATACTGCTAAATTCATCGGTGATATATTTGGAATCCCAACGGAAACCAGTTTTAACCTGAGAGAAGTAGAAAGAACGTTTCGCTTTTTACCTGATGATACCTTTAATCTTCTTATCAAAGAATACCTTGAGGGAAAAAGAGTCGGAGCGTTTGAAGACTATAAAATTGCGCAGAATCGCGTAGCCAAATGCTTTTCAAATATCGTTTCAAAAAATCACGGGAGAGATGTTATTCTGGTGTCTCACGGTCTAATTCTGACTATTTTGTACAGTTATCTTCTGCAGCGTCAACTCAACTGGATTGAGTGGAAAAATATTAGGATACCAGATTTATCTATTATTGATTTGGATAAGAATACTATAGAACGGGGGTTTTTCTCTACAAGGAATAAAAAGATATTCATTCAACTTCACCCTTAACTCACGTTAGCTATAGTTGCATCTATTCAAAACGTAATGTGCAGTTTTATGTTGCAATTTATAGTGCCTTTTATTCTCTTAGAGATCTCCATAGAATAGTGGCACATAGAACTGGATAGAAACTTGATTCTAAGGATAGGTTGGGATTTGGACCCAAGTAGATGAGATCTGCAGTCTCACGCATAGCTTCTCTGCCACCTATCCGTTGTTACATATTGCAAATCTATATTTATTCTTTTCATTGGATTTATTATAATCCTCCTATTATTTATTATTGCTATTTTTTCTTTATGTGAATTATTGCACCAAATTAATTGGTATATCCTTCAAGCTTATCGGTATATAATTTAAAACACCAGGTTAAGATTTCTGTTAACAGTGTTAACAAACCTCTTTGAAAGTTGTCATTTTTAATAATTCAAAGATGCTTAAACTTTCAGGAGCAACCCGTATCCCCTCTATCCCGTCAGCAAAAGCGTTCGGGAATGCCTTTTTTATTATATTATAAGAGCCGTTTATGTCTGCATTTATTAGAATGCCTTTAGCAGATTTAAATAATCCTCTCTTTATTCTCTTTCCAGGA
>NZ_KI542697.1:1886-67071 GCF_000496155.1 Ferroplasma sp. Type II | reverse complement strand
TTGCAGATGGAATAGCCGTAAAATATCCTGGAAACATAACATTTGAACTGGTAAAAAAATATGTGGACGATATTGTAACCGTTTCAGATGAAAACATTGCATATGCGCTTTTCAAACTGCTTGAACGTGAAAAGGTGCTAGTAGAGCCTTCAGGGGCAGCTGGACTTGCAGCACTGTTTGAAAATAAAATAGATGTGAAGGGCAAAAAGGTTGTTATTATACTGTCAGGTGGAAATGTAAATTTTCTGTTGCTGTCCAATATAATATACAGGGCACTGGAAATGGAGGATAAGTTACTGCGGCTTGAGTTTAATCTGCCCGATCATCCAGGTACAATGGAAAAAATTGTAAATGCAATATCATCTTCAGGGAGCAAACATATACCATGCGGAAGTTGACAATTTAAACAAGGGCACGCCAATAGGATACCAGTACCTTCTGTTTACCATAAATATTCTTGACAGGACCAGAATAGAAGAATTGCTGGCAAATCTTAATAAACTGGGATATAAATACCGCATAGTGTGATAAACATTAATCACGTATTATTTCAAAACCATTAAAATCAGAATCCTCGACGGGCTCTGATTCAACAGATGATATCTCCGCAGACGGTATTTTTCTGCAATATCCCTCAAGAATGGAAATCATTTCCTGATCTCCAGAGAATACAGCCGAAACTGATCCGTCAGGCATATTTTTTACCCAGCCACTGACTCCCAAATCCAGCGCTTTCTTTTTTATATGAGCTCTGAAGCCTATTCCCTGTACAGTGCCATAAAATACATATTTAATTGCAGCCATAGTATATAATGGTACATTTCAATAAAATTTTTTCCCTATAATTTATTTTCTATATAGTCTTTGACCATTTTCCTGAGAGTTTTTCTTAGTATTTCAGACAATGCCGCAGGTGAAATATCTAGCTGTTCTGCTATCTGTGTCATTGTAAGCTTCCTGTCTGGGTCAAAATATCCATTTTCATATAATTTTACAATAATTTCTGTTTCCCTCTGAGTCAGCTCTGGAGTCTCCTTAAATGATATATCTGAAATAGAATATTCAATGTTGTTCTCTTCCAGGCTATGCTTAAGTTCCATTAATTTGGAATAATTTGGAAACAGCAACCGGTAGCTCAGAGTTGTGTGGTTCAATGCCTTGCTGCTTAATATTACGGAATATGAAGAACCTATAATGGAACATACACTGCAACATGAAGCCTTAGCCCATATTGTTTTATTCCCCGTTTTCAAAGTATCGTTGGCAATATTTTTAATGTCCTGAAGGCCCCTATCAGTATCTTCAATTGAATTAAAGGTTATCCTGTGAGTTGTGGTGGTTCCATCAATTTTCAATCTTTCTACGGTTGTTCCCTTAAAATTATCAAATGTATAATTTGTAACCTCACAATCCGTCCGTTTGAATATAATCCATACCTCTATTCCCCTGTTTATTTTACCCAACATATGACAATTACAAACTGCTTTAAATATTTGCCACATATGCACATAAAAATACTTTATATGTTAAGTGGTGCAATTAAATATTAATGTTAAATATTTTATTGAGATTTTCTAATAACCCCTCTCTTTATTATCCTATGAATGTGATTTTCATTTCATCTCTTCAACCACGTTTATTTAAAATATTCAGTTTATCCCATAATTTACTACGTTTGCAAGCGAAACCTTTATTCATGCAATCGCGATCAATATGCATGGACATAATGAATTACGGTCTCCGGGAGAAATATGATCAGTTGAAAAGATTCGGCGACAGGCTTTCCGACATGAAGACTGTCATAGAGTGGGAAAGGATCAGGCCTTTACTCAATGACTTATATATTAATAACACAGAGAAGGGTGGAAGGTCAAATTATGATCCCATACTCATGGTCAAGATACTATTCCTTCAGTCCATATATGGCATAGTTGATGAGTCCATTGAGAAGGAGATACACAATCGCCTGGATTTCATGAACTTCCTGGATTATCCTGAATCGGTACCGGATGCAAGAACCATATGGCTCTTTCGCGAAAGGCTCTCCAATAATCACAAGGACAAGAAGATCTGGAAGGAGATATGGAAACAGTTCAAAGAGAAGGGCATTACAGTAAAGAAAGGTACAATTCAGGACGCCACTTTCATCGAATCGGATCCAGGCCATGGAAAGCACAGGAAAGGTGACGGAACAATACCAATCTATTTGGATCAGAACCCGGTGAAGGAACCTTCAGAATCGGATCATAATGAAGAGAAAACATCAAAGAGGGAGGCAAAGACTGCAAGGAAAATTGAGATTGAACAAAAGAAGAAGGCAAGGGAGGAGGAGCGGAAGAACGCAAAGACAAGGAGATCCAAGGACGGTACCTGGACAGTGAAGAACAAAAGATCCCATTTCGGGTACAAGCTCCACACAATACAGGATTCAGACAATGACATGATACTGAACTATGCAACGACCACTGCATCAGTGCATGACTCGCAGATCGATCTATCCATTCCTGGCATCGTGAATTACAAGGACAAGGGTTACTTTGGCGTTGAAGGAAGGGGAATAGATGCAGCCATGGATAAGGCTGCCAGGGGACACAAGCTGCCAGTGGAAAGCATCCGCAGGAATCTCAGGATAACAAGGAAAAGATCCAGGGGTGAGAGACCGTATTCTGTTATAAAGGGAATATTCCATGGAGGTCACGTATTCGTTACAACAGTTCCCAGAGTGAGGGTCAAGAACATGTTCATGTGCCTTGGCCATAACATGATCTGCGTGATAAGGATGAAAAATAAGGGGATAATAGCGTGAGCTATCAAGAAAGCGACAGAAAAGGGAAAAATATTAAGAAAAGAGCATAAGAAAAAGCCACTTCCTATCAATCTAAACAGAAATTAATTGAAATTCTTTCGAAAGAGTAAGTGATAAGTGAAAATTTAATAGTTGTTAGAAATTATCTATTGATAATAATGGGAATATCATATCCAGTTTGGGATAGTGCAATGTTTGCTTATACAATCTCTGCACATATTTTGATAGTTGCCATCACACTGGCAATGGCACTTTTGATAACTATATCAGAGTATATAGCACTGAAAAAGAAAAATAAATATTATGAAGCCCTAGCACATAAGCTGAGCATAGCACTCGTGATCAATTTTGCCATTGGAACTGCCTCGGGCGTATTTATGGCAGTTGAACTGATGCTTTTCTGGCCAGGTTTTATGAAACTTGTTGGTGCGGTAGCCATGATGAGTTTCTATGCCGAAGTTTTTGCCTTTCTGGTAGAATCTGTAACCCTTATGGTATATGTCTATTTCTGGGATAACTTCAAAAACAGGTGGAACCACTGGCTGGTCAGCTGGGGAGTTCTATTTGGAACAGGCGCTTCTGCCTGGCTTATCACCAACGTCAACGCATGGATGAATACACCTACAGGCTCATTCAACATCGGGAAATACATTAGCAGTGGGGGAAGTGTTATCACAGGGGTAAACCCATTAAAGGTTTTCTATGAACCATCTACAGGGCCGGAACTGTTCCATATGTTCATGGCAATGTATTTTGCAGGTTCAATGGCACTTCTGGCATATTTTGCATACAAATATCTGAAATCAAAAAATGAAGATGAAAAGAAAATAGACAAATACGCCATGCAAATACTTTCAGTAATAGGAATTATAGATATAATATTCATAGGAATAAGCGGATCCATAGAACTGTCAACGTTGCTTACCCTTGAACCATTAAAATATGCAATCCTTGAGCTTAATATGCACCCCGTCATGTCTGGAGCACCAGAGCACATATTCGGATTCATCTCTAATGGCAAATCCGTTGGTTTTATTCCACTTGCAGGTGTACAATCGCTTCTCGCTTATCCATTCACCAAAGGAAACGTTGGATATATCCCCGGCTTGTCATCCTATCCCTCATCAGTATGGGCACCTTCAGTTGTCCATGATACACTGGACCTTATGGTAGGATTCGGTGTGCTGATGGGATTATTCTGGCTGGGAATACTTATACTGAAGATAATAAAAAAGGATATATTCAAAATAAAATGGGTTCTATATGGATTTATAGCCCTAGGATTCCTTGGAATGTTCACAATGGAAGATGGCTGGTACACTGCTGAAGTGGCCAGGGTTCCCTATATTTTACTAATGCCCTATAATTCCGCAGGGCAGCCCATCATAGCAGGTCATTACGGCGTAATGTCAATAGCCCAGGCAGCATCGTACTCTCCAATAGTATGGTATATAGGAATAGTTGTCATACTGTTCTACCTGATACTGATACCCTTTACCTTCTACTTCAATGCAAAGGTATTAAACCTTTCAAATCTGGATGAAGACCTCAGAAAGGCGGAAAGAGAGCTGAATATTCCTGAAACAGGTAAAGACACAAATAGTGTAAATGCGGGGGCGAGATAAATGTCTTTTTCATATCTTGATGCAAACGGCGTGGTTTTAAAGATAGTCATTGCGGCAATGGTTGCGTTCCTGTTTTCTGAATTCATAGCCATATTTCCCATATTCAGCAACTATGAGAAGCATAAAACTGTAGTATTGAAACATATAGTTCCCATATGGGAGATTACCGGAACAATGATAGTCTTCTTTGTAGTGGAGCTTGAACTTATATATTCTGGGATAATACCAATAGCCTCATATCTATTTATTCCGGTTATCGGAACTTTTGTGGTTTTGCTCATACTGAGAAATGTCGCTATAATATATGCGGAATTTATCTGGAAGAAGGTTGACAGCAAACCACTCATGATGTTTTACTCAGGAGCTACGTTCCTCATGGTAATAGGTTTTGTTACGGCAATTGCGGCATTATTAGTGGGCAACAGTGTGTCTACCGCAATCCCCTCACTTCCACCCCTGCTACATATTAACCTTCCCAACCTTTCAAAGTCATATATTGACTACTGGGCATTGCTGACAGCACCTATATATTCAGCGGTTTACTGGGAATTTCTGTTTGGCGCATTGTTCATAGCTTTTGGAATGTCACAGGTATTCTATAGAACAGCAAAACGGACAAGCTATGTTCCACTGCTTACCATAATATTTGGACTGTTCCTGAGCGTGAATGCCTGGAATGTTGTAGCCACCTTAGCGGGTGCAAAATTCATTGGTGACTACATGATTTTACCGGTGATAATAACTCTGGCAGTGCCCTTGTTATATATGTATAAGCCCACAACACAGTTTGCATCGTATAAACCTTTCTGGTTTCTTGCCATGGTAATAGCAGTACTATTCCTTGAATTGCCTATTACCAGAATTGCTGGAGGTGCATTCCCCATTACAGTATTCGCCTCCACAAATTCAATGCAAATAGCAAACTTCTGGCTTAGCATCATAGGTGGAATAATATTCCTGCTGCTTATGATAATGTATGCATATGTATATAACAATGGAAGATTTTCATTCAACCCGGAAAAGATAGAAAAGGCTGAATCTGATAAATCTCAGAAAAATTGAATATTGGTTATTCCGACTTCCATGCAGGTCGGAATTTTATTATTTGCTGGCAATCTGTATTTTTTCTGGTATTTGCAAATGTTAAATATGAATTTTATATGGCTATATATGACTGATAATTTTGAATATGTAAGAGATTCTCTTATAAATGATATAGAGACATTAAAATCAAAGGATGGTTTTCTCTACGCTGGTTTTCCCAGATTTATGGAACTTTTTGGAAGGGATTCCCTAATATCATCCATGGAATTGTCTTATCTATATCCGCAAATACTTAAAAATACACTAATCGCCTTATCTAAAAAACAGGGAACTCAATATAATAACAATACTGGTGAGGAGCCAGGTAAAATCCTTCATGAGATCGCAGAAAAAAATTCTTTTAAAAATAATGCAAATAAGGAAGAATGGGTAAAATCAGGAATTCCTATGTATTATTCAATAGATAGTACTTTATTATTTATTATAGCATGTGAATTTTATTTAACGGGATACAGTGATATGGGATTCTTAAACTCAATTAAAGTTTCATTGGAAAATGCAATAAAATGGTTACTTAATAAATCAGAAAAAAATGAATTTTTAACATATAATATAACTGAAACTCAGGGAAAATTGGCTTCACAGGGATGGATGGATGGTGCCTGGGAAGTTTATAATGGTTTATCAGGGGATATAGCACTAATTGAAATACAGGGATATATGTATGAGGCATTAGAAAAATACAATAAATTATTCCCAGAAAATCTGTTTTATAATCAGATAGGGGATAAATTACACTTTTTAAAGAAAAATCTAGATAAATATTTTTGGATGGGCGAGGAGAATTACTATTCACCGGCAATATCCATAAACGATGGGAGAGAAAGAACATATCCAATTAATCACTTCAAATGCAGGGCACCTTCTGTTTACTGGATTGCCGGAAAGAGTTAAAAAAGAAAGTATAGTAAAAAGAATATTTGAGGATGATATGATGACACCATATGGCATAAGGACATTATCATCGCATAGTAGCAAATTTAATCCATGCCAGTATCAATCAGGGAGTATTTGGCCTAATGATAATTGGATTATACTTAAGGGGTTGAAGTCGTCTGGTTTTACTAAGGAAGCGGATCTATTGAGATCACATTTGATTGATGCCATAATAACATTAAAAAATCCATATGAGTATTATTCCGTTGATGTTGACGATAATATTATTAATCCAGATAATTTGATTAATAAACCCTGTTCACCTCAGGCATGGACAGTGGGTGCATTTCTGAGTATTCTGGATGATAAATTTTAGTTCTGGTTATCGAATACCTCTGAACTACTTGCGTCTTTAGAATATTTTGCTTCCTCCAAAACTCCATTATCGTATATATTGAACCTTTCTAAACCAAAGGATATATCATCATTAACTGCATATTTTTTATCCGTTCTTATTACTATATCAGTTGTGCCCATACGGCAATGCACAAAATAATAGCCTTCCGAATTCTCTACCAGATTTACTTTTGCGGTGATATCATCTCCACTTTTTACCCATCTTGATCTAAAGCCTATAACCTTATCTGGATAACCAATGGTTTCTCCCGGTATGAAATTCATTGGGTATGCACCAATAAAATCACCTATCCACTGTGTCGCTGGTTTTTCATATAATTCTTCATATGTACCCACCTGCTCTATAATGCCATTGTGCAGTACTGCAACTCTATCAGCCAGATTTGATGCTTCTATTTGGTCATGGGTTACATAAACAAATGTGTGGTTAAGTTCCTTTTGAAGCCTTTTTAATTCCTGCCTTGAAGTGTATCTAACCCTAGCGTCAAGGTTGCTTAAGGGTTCGTCCAGAAGGAATAATGCAGGATCTCTCACCAACGCCCTCGCTATAGCCACCCTCTGCTGCTGGCCACCACTTAATCTGGTCACATTCATTTGTAACTGTTCTTCTATTTTTAATAACTTCGCAACACTTCTTACTTTAGTATCGATTTCAGCTTTCTTGATTCTTGCCATTTTTAAAGGAAATGCTATATTCTCATATGTTGTCATATTTGGATATAGGGCATAATTCTGGAAAACCATAGAGATATTTCGTTTATTAGGGGGCTTGTACGTAACATCTTCACCGTTGACGATAATTTTGCCAGCATCAGGTGGCTCTATACCCACAATAGTCCGTAATAACGTTGATTTTCCCTCTCCAGATGGCCCGAGAACAACGAGAAATTCTCCACTTTCAACTTTTAAATTGAGTTTGTTTAAAACTCTAACATTCGAATACGATTTTTCTAGGTCTATCAATTCCATTTTATAACTCATGCTTTCATTCCTCCAGTCAGGTATTCCCCTTTCAAATATTTCTGTAATATAACCACTATGGCAATAACAGGTATTGTCACTAATAAAGCGAAACTTGATGCTATAAAGGGCTCCCCTCTGCTAACATAATTATAAAGGCTCACCGGGAATGTGGGGTTCAATGGTGAGATTATAACTGCATATGTAAATTCATCCCATGAAGTCATCCACGCCAGTAAAAATGAAATTAGCAACGGGACCCGTATTAATGGCATAATAACATTCTTGAAAGAGGAGAACATTGACGCACCATCAATAAATGCCTGATTCTCCAGATCCCGTGGCAATGCTCTGAACCCGCCCAGCATTATAAAAACGGAGATAGGTAAAACTACAAGTTCCTGCGCTAATGCAATTCCAAATATATTATTGTAAAGGCCTATTCTGATGAAATAAACTGAAATTGGTATTGCTATAACTATCGCCGGCATCATATTAACAACGAATAACAACATAATTATCCTATTTGAAAATCTTGCAGCAAGTTTATTTAATCCGTAACCTGCAGGTGTTGCCAGCACAAGAGCGAGAAACCCCACAGTAAATGCAACGATAACGCTTCTTATAACAGGCCTAATTAAGGATAGATTCTTTAAAGCTGATTCAATATTGGCTAAGGTGAATACAAATGGCAACTGATATGGATGTACTCTATCAAATGTGAGGCTTATCGGTTCAAAGGCAATAAGTATTAGAATGTAGAGTGGATAAATGAATACCAGAGCAAGTATTATAGCCATTATATAAGATGATATATTTTTATTTTTCATATTGTGCCGTCCCTCCGAATTTTATTATTACAAATGCAAAAACCAAAATTATTAGCAAAAGCACCGTAGCAGCAGCGTATGAGTAACCAACTGAAGATATAGAGTTAAAATATTCATACACAAGCGTATTTATTAAAGATGGGTGATAGCCTATTAATATTAATGGTAAAGCGAATATATTAAATTCACTAACGCCCCTTATTAAAAGAGCTATTGCAATAAAGGGCGCCAGATTTGGAAGTGTTATATAGATAAATCTTCTTAAAGGGCCAGCCCCATCGACGCTGGCGGCCTCATTCATTGAAGGGGGTATACTAGAAAGTCCACCAAGCAATATTAAAGCTACCAACGGCGTATTCTTCCAAAAATCTGCAAACATCACAACGCCCATAGATGAATAAATGTTGGAATACCAGTTAACATCTTGAATGCCTAATGAATGCAGAGTTGAGTTTGCGAATCCTCCTACGGGACTAAAAATAAGCGCAAAAATAAAAGCGGAAACAACTGTGGCAACACCATATGGTATTATAAACACTGTAGAGAAAAATTTGTTCCCCTTTAAGGATTTAATTAAAATGTTAGCTATAAGCATAGCAAAAAAGAGCTGAATTAATAAAGCGCCGAAACTAACAATCACAGTATGAATTATCGAGTTAAGAAGGCCTGCTTGAACTATGGCAGTATAGTTTGATAAAGAATAAACCCCCCTTGATGATTTAAAGCTAAAAAATACTACGGATGCGGCAGGAAAAAAGGATAAAATTGCTACGTATGCTAAGGCCGGAAGAACGAAGAGCAAATATTTATAGTTTCTATATTTTTTTACGTACATCAGGAATTATTTATTGAAATGTTATATTTAAACATTTGTATTATGACAATAATCTATTTATAAGTATTTCTGTCGATAATTTTTATTATTATTGAATATTTGGTTAGTTTATACATAAAACTTTGCTATTTTTAATTTAATTTCTGAATATTTATGCAAATTAGGAGGAAAATACGAATACGGTCTATTTTTTACTTTTTTCGTACAAATTTTAATTTTTGTTTCGTCCTATTATCTCTACTTTATATCCTGATGCTGTCATCGTCCCCTCCTCACTGAAGATTTGGATATTACCCCTTCATTTGTTATAAGGGGCTTAACCAATATTTCACTTTTTTATGATCTTTTTACCCAAGTTCTCTACTTTCTGAATGTATTGTTTTAGATGTACCATATTTCATTATAATCATATGCAATTCATTTTTCCATATGGTTAGAAATTTCCATGAGCAGATATGTATAAAAAATATAGTATTTATTGAAATATTATTTATTCAATAGTATTTCAGTGAGAACATCTTCCCGACTGACGACCATAATATCCTTGAATGCCTATTCCCTATTTATAATAAAGTTGGGAAATATAATATATCTATTGAAGTTAGGCACATGGGTCTTCAGCAAGACGGGTTAGAGAGCATCTTCCTCAGGAAACTATGCAAGACAGAATTGTACCTCCGTCTCATGGTTTCCGGAAGGGTTCTCCTCGAAATCGCAAGCATAAGATACATAAACAGATATCCAGGCATTCGTGACAATATGGGCAAGAGGAAAAGCTGGATATCCTTTGAGATACTTAAATCCCTGTTTATGGGTTTCAAGAAATACGGCGATTCTTTCATTCAACCTGTAAAGAAATCACTCACGAATCCATACAGGTCAACAAGAGTCCTTATGGGTAAATTTAAAGAATTAAATTCTGAATGATGAATATAATTAACACAAAACTTTAGGTATTATGATTATTTAAATTCCATATCCTTGGAACAACCCGCACAAAAATCGGACGACCCCTAATTAATAGATAGATATAGATATACTATAAATATTAAAAGTGTTAAGTTTAGAAGAGTTAATATACTTAACGCAAAAATTTAGGTTTAATAATAAAATTTATATACATCCTATTAAATACGGTAGTATGAAAAACCCAGAAGAAGGATTGAAAAAACCAAAGAAGAATCTTTTGGTTAAGGTTATTGCAATAGCAATTGCAGTGGTGGTTATTGGTGTGGTAATCTACGAAATGTTACCGTATGTATTACCAAAACCAGCTCCAGTACAAACACTGGAAGTGTATCCTGGACCAAGTGGGCCGGCTAACTCAGATCATCTACTAGGGGGATGTGTTATTGGTGAGGCAAATACAACAGGGCTATCTGGAAGTAAGGTAGCGGCAATGGATACGTTTATATCCTATATGTTGTCTCCTCCAGTACAGTTTGCATGTGAGAAAGCTACAGGATTTATACCAATAAGCTCACATAACACAAGTGTGATGCCAGCAGATCTATATAAAGGGAGTACAACGGTAGATATAACATATTTCACTAGCATATCACCATCGGATTACACATTTACAAAGAGTATGGTCAACGCCTTCAATAGCCATTATACGAATATAAAAGTCACATCCAAAGATGAGGTTGCTACAAGCATAATTACTGGAGTTGAAAGTGATATTGGTGCTAAGACGACAACCCCTATAGTAGTGAGCATAGATAATCTTGACATCGGAGTTCTTGCCTATCATCATTTTCTCGCTAACATGAACTACAATGGCACTTTAAATGCACAAAGTGTAATGCCAGCACACGTAATACCATCCATAGTAAAGCTAACAAACTATACGAGCACAGTATTTGCAGGCAGCATACCTTTTATAACACAGATAATAAATACACCATTGGTATGGATAGACCAAACGGCTTTAAAGGCTGCAGGGATAAGCAAGGAGCCGCAAAATTATACTGCTCTTCTCAGTGATGCAAAGACTCTTTTCAATAAGTATCACCGGGGCATGATCAACTTCCAGGGACATGGCGGTGCAAGTACTGCAACGGAGTTATATCAACTGTTTGTACAGTTTGGTGGCAATCCTGTGATGTTTAATTCAACACACGATGTGAGTGCGATGTATTATGTATACAACTTAAGCAAATATTTCAGTCCGGAGTATAAAACATCATATTGGGCATCCTATAAAGGGCTGGCTGCAAATAAATATACAATGATGGATTATCAGTGGCCAGGATCGGTAGATCTTAAAACGGTCGGAATGAACACCACACAGATAAGTGGGAGTAATTCCGTATTGAATGTATCAATAAAGGCATTAAGTGAAGGCGTATTTATCAGGGACCCAGTACCATGGATAGGACACTGGCAGACACTAATGGATAATGTTTGGACAAGCCTTATACTTGATGGGCATTCACAGAATTACACCACAATATCCAGCGCATTGAATTCGGTTAATTCACAGATGTTCAATTATCTGGTCGCCAATTACAACTTAACGGTTGCACATGACTATGAAAAAGGAATGTATAAACCCATAATAGTCTAAAATAATTTTTTATAATTTTAATCTGTTTTTAAAATAAAAACTACAAATTTTTTTTCTAATATTTATAATGTAAAATTTCGAGACTTTTCCGTACGGTACTGAATATTATATTCCTGTATAATGACTATTGGGGAAGTAGAATTACTCTGAGCTTTTACCTAAAACTCTATTCAATTTTATTGCTGCCCTTATAACGCCCAGATGGGTGATAGCCTGGGGAAAATTGCCCAGTAGCTCATTACAGTCATTAAAGTCTATTTCCTCCGAGAAAAGCATCAAATGATTAGAGTGTTTCAACATATTTTCAAATGTCTCTTTAGCTTCATTTATACGCCCTAACAGTATCAAATCTTCCACATACCAGAAGGACATGAGTAAGAAAGCATTGTCCTTCCCCTGAAGATAATCATCAATAATATATCGTCTAAATAGCCCACATGGGTTCTTGAGATCCTTCTCAACTTTTGCGATAGTGGATATGAATCGAGGATCGGTAGCCTTAATAAAGCCGGTTAAGGGCATTCTCAACACTGATGCATCGACTTCATCGCTACCATAATATTGGGTGAATGCACCAATGGTGGAGTTATATCCCTTCTCAAGTATGTCTTTTTTTATTTCATTTTCTATGCTGCGCCATTTACTGTACGGTGCATGATAGTCAAGTGCTTTGCCCATTTTAATTGCTCTGTCAAATGCCGCCCATGATATAAATTTGGAATATAGATAATGCTTTGGTTCTGATCTAATTTCCCAAATGCTTGAATCAGGCAATTTCCATAAATCCTTAAGTGTGTCCAGAAGTTGAATTACAAAATCCCAGAGCTGTGTACTTACAAGGCCGCCTGCTTCCTGAAATCTGAATACAGCGCTTACTAAGGATCCGTATTGATCTATTTGAAGCTGGTCCGACGCCTTGTTCCCATTTCTGACCGGAAGGGAGGCCATATGCCCTGAAAGATTTACTATTTCCTCATTTAAGTTGCCATCGCCGTTTATGGTATAAATTGTTTTTAACTTTTTATCCCGCTGAATTATTGCCATTATATTATATAGGAATTTTGCAGATTCCTCGGTCAAACCAATGAAAGAAAAGGCTTCTATAACGTAGGCAGTATCCCTGATCCATGTATGTCTATAATCCCAGTTTCTTTCACCACCTATTACCTCGGGAAGGCTTGTTGTTGGGGCTGCTACCATCATTCCTGTAGGGCCATGGAAAAGCCCCTTTAATGTAACTGCCGATCTTATAACATAATCACGATACATGCCGTTATAATTTATTTTCTCGGACCATGATTTCCAGTATCTCCTAGTTTCTTCCAATCTGTTGGCTGATCTGTATTGTTTTACATTTCCTATCTGCCTTACTCCACTCTGTATAACTATCCATTCGGATGTATCTTTCTTCAAAATAATGTTATTATAGACATTTCCCCTTCCCTTAATTAATTTAATATTAGTAGAAATGCCAAGTGTTTGATCTTCCGAAGAAAAAAGGTATCCATAACTATTTCCTGTTATTTTTTTCTGGCCTGCCCCAAAATTAAAATTTGGTTTTAAATCTATAGATACCTCAACATCAGAACTTGGTGCTTCTATAAATCTATGTATTTCAGGGAAATTTATTGTTCCGGACTCCGAAATCGGGAAGAAATCTGTAAGCCTGAGAATGACCTGATCATCCTTTATAAATTCTGTAATCAATACATTAGTGTACTCCTCATAAAATTGTTTAACGTAGCATTCCATAATGGGTTTAATTTTAAAATAACCTCCATTTTGTGAGTCAAGTATGGCATCAAAAACAGGGTTAGAATTAAAGTCTGGCAAACATGCCCAGTCTATGGTTCCATCTATTCCTATAAGTCCCGCTGTTCTACTATTTGCAATGAATCCATGATTTGCTATTTTTAGATGCCCCAGATTATATGCCTGCGTGACATTGTAAAGCCCATTATCTATACTCATTTAAACTAAAACGTTACCATGTATAAAGAGTTTTTGAGTACGTACATAGAGGGATTACGGAGATATAATATACAATAAAAACAATCATTAAGAGTGTTGAGAAGGTGCACTGACTTTATCCTGAAAAGATGTGCTATTAGTACCTGCTTATTATTGTTACAACGTCTTCGTCGTTTATCTTATATTCCAGACCAACCCGCGCCTCTATTTTTCTTGAGGGCCCAGTTATAATTGCATATCTAAATGTAGAGATCATTTCCCTGCTAATCTTTCGGCAGACATCCCTTATTGTTGCACCCTCACTCAGTATAAGGGGTCTATCGTAGTCCACCTCCCCTGCCTTGTTTCTCATGTATACTCTTACCATATCAAGGGATTTATAAATCATATTCTTCATAGTCTCCAGATTATATCCTGTTTCAGCCGAAACTTCTATGTAATTACCGAAGTTCTTTAGCTTCTTCTTCAATTTATCCTCATCATGTGGCATATCTATTTTATTTACAACCATAAAGGATTTTATATAAACTATGTTTCCCTTGAAAAAATCTATAAGATCATCCATTCCAACATTTTCCCGGATATAAATATCGCCGTTGACTACCTTAAACTCCTTGGCAATATCCCGTATATCTTCATTGTTTATTTCAACATTTCTGGGTTTATGAATTTTCAATCCACCATAATTACTACGCTTAAATGATATATCCTTTCTTTTTCTGTTGAGTACTATTCCTGCTTTGTAAAGCTCTGCAACTATTCTCTCAAGTCCCTTCAATTGTATGTCAGTAACCAGTACGATAAGATCGACATTTCTTATGGTACTTATGATCTCCCTTCCCCGGCCGGCACCCAGGGCAGCATTGTCTATAATTCCTGGAAGATCCAGTATCTGTATCTGTGCCCCGTTGTAGTTTAATGTTCCAGGTATAACGGTAAGTGTTGTGAATTCGAAATTTCCCACGGTACTTTTTTTATTCGTAAGTGCGTTCAGAAGTGAACTCTTACCCACATTGGGGTATCCGACCAGAGCCATGGTGGCGTCTCCACTTTTGGAAACCGAGAAACCATAGCCACCAGATTTTTTGTGGGATTCCTCTTCCAGTTCCAGTTTTGACATTCTGGCCTTAAGCAACCCTATATGCTTTTCGGTGGCCTTATTTTTCTGTGTTTTCTTTATTTCGTCCTCTATTTCCTTTATTCTTTCCTGTATTGTCATTTTCTCACTTTTAGTTCAAAAAGCACTATGGCCTCGAAATCAAAACTCAACGATTTAATTTTAATGAATTCATAGTTTGTGTTTTTCTTTATAAATGATTCCATATCCGTCAAATCAGAAAGTACTATGTAGATATTGCCTCCGGGGTTCAGGTATTCATGGGCAGTTTCCAGAAATCTCCCTGTTACGGCAAAACCATCCTTTCCACCTGACCACTGTGGACTTTCTCCCTCAACAGGAAGATATGGGGGGTTAAATATTATGGTATCATATTTTCCATGTACGTTTTCGAACAGATCCGACATAACTATATCTAAATGCACATTATTGATGGTTGCATTGTGCCATATCAGTCCTACTGCCTTTGGTGAAATATCGGCTGCAGTGACATTATGCCCCTGGCTTGCCAGCGTTATAGCTATTAATCCTGAGCCAGAACCCATTTCCAGGACATCTTTTCCACATTTTACATTATCCAGAATAAGGTAAGTATCCTCTGCCGGTCTGTAAACATCATTAGAGTAATCAAGATTGATCATGATTCTTTATAATATCACAAAGATATTTTATGTTTATTGAATTTTATTACTATTCATGGATCAGGATGAAATTACACGGGATATCCCACCAGTTTTTATTATCTCATAGGATGCATCTGCTACAGATATTAACTCGCTGTGGTGTGTTATCATTATCATCTGTGGAACTAGATTTTCTCCCTTCAGTGAATAAAGTATAATATCCTTCAAATTATTCCTTCTGTCCTCATCCAGAAAATTCGTGGGTTCATCCATAATTATGGTGCTTATCCTGTCCAGTACATATTCTGCAACAGAAAGCCTTATGGCAATGGCAAGTGCCGTTTTTTCACCACCGCTCAGTGATTCCAGTGTCTGTTCCATGGAATTCTGTGTGACTTTTATATCAAAATTTTCATCGATGGAAATGTCGTCAAAATCCAGGTTAAATGACTGCAGATATTTTCTGGTGAGGTTGGTCATCGAAGCGGATGCGTCCTTTCTTATTATTGCCTGGATTCCATTATAATCAAATGCATCCCTTATTTTCCCAAGTGTAGATATGGACTTCTGGAGCTTTTTGTATTTTTCGGCATCCTGTTCAAGATCCTTTGCAATGTTTTTGTTTTCTGCTATTCTTTCGGAGTAAGATTCCACGAGGGTATTCATTTTGATGCTTTTCTGATTTGCATCCCTGTACAGTGATTCCATTTCGTTAACCTGATCATCTAAACCCTGGTATTTTTGCAACTCTCTTTCATTTACTTCCACTTCTTTTCCAATATCAACAATTGATTTTTGCCTTTCCTCTATTTCATACTCTAAGGATTCCAGGTGTGCTTCCATTTCACGTTCCCGGTCAACTTCTATTTTAAGCCGGTCTATTTCTGAGGAGATTTGTCCGGTCTTTAGGTACTCATCGTATTCAGGCAAAAAGCCTATTTCTGATACAAATTTCTCCATATTTTTCCTGTATCCCGAAATGGATAATTCTGCATCCTCGATTTCCTTTCTGATAGCTCCGATGTCAATACCGGAAATAATGCTTTTATGCCGCATGTATTCATCTTCATATGGCTGGATAACTTTCATATTTTTATCCAGTTTATCATTCTCATTTGAGAGTTCGATGAACAGTTTATGGCCATTTAAGTTATTCCCAAGTTCTCCCTCCAGAGTGGCCTTATCACTTTCCATGGATTTAATTTCCTGAATATATGATGCTGCCGTTTCTGTTTCCGTGTTTCCGAATATTTTGTATTGATTTTCCAGTTTCTCTATATCTTCTTCAATGGATTTCTTCTCTGATTTCAATAGTTCAATGTTTTCGAGGATTTTTTTTGATTTCTCACTGTATTCCATAAGGATGGATTTCATATGGTCAGGGGTAAGGTCTGTGCCACACAGTGGGCAGGTGTTCTTTCCATTAAGTGTATCCATATTTTCCCTTGCTTCTTTGAGTGCCTGATTATATGATACCACTGTAGATTTTATTTCTGATTTTCTAGATGTTTTTTCTCTCATTTCACGATTAATCTCTTCCCTTCTTGTTCTGGAGTTTATTAAGGCATCCATAGTAAAACCGGAGGATTTCATAAAATTTTCAAGGAATGTTTTACTCCTATCCAGCCTTTCAGACAGGGATTTTAACTTGCTGTCTGTGGTCAGGTATGTCTCATGTGTTTTTCTATATTCCTTAATTTTCTCACTGTTTGATATGTATTTATCATGAAGTTCTGAATAATTATTATGGTATTCTGAGAGGCTTTCAAGTTTTTTGGCATATTCCTCATACTCCGTTAGTTTTGATTTGGCCCTTTGTTCATCCTTCAAGGCGTTGTCCATTCCAGATTTCTCCAGGAAGTAGTTGTTTATAGGATCCCTGCTGATATAATATGGATTGGATTGCAGTTTTTTAACCTTATCAGATGTGGATTTAATTTTTGAGATGCTGGATTTCAGTTGTTCTGCATTATTTTCCCTTGTGGCTATTTCATTTTCATACTTTGAAATGCTTGATTTCAGGTGTTGAATAAGTGATTGTATTCCATCCCTTTCCTTCTGCCTAACTCTCAGTGCATCAAGTTTCCTGGAATACTTTTCTGTCTCGGTTTTTGCAATGGAGAGCGATTCAAATGCAGAGCTTTTATCTGCCTCCAGTTTTGTGACATCCTGCGTGGTCTGTTCCAGCCTGTCGCTTGAACCCTGGAGAAGCATGGTTTCATCCCTGAAATTGCCTATGATTTCCCTGAGGCGGTCAGCGCTCCTTGATAGTGATGTAAGCCCTATTATGTCGGAAAACATAGTTTTTCTCTCCTTTGGAGTACCTGATATCAGGGAATCCATCTGCCCCTGCTCAACAAAGACAGAATTTTTGAATACGTCCCTGGAAACATTTAGGATTCTTGTTATTTCTGAATTTACACCCTCATATGTTTCTGCGGTCATTACACCGTTCTTCTTTACATATGCAAGCCTTTCTGCATTTTTTGCCTTTTTTACACCGAAATGCCTGTAAACCTCGTAATGGTCTCCGCTTATATTAAAATTCAATGTGATTTCAAAGAAATTTTTTCCCTTTTTTATAAGTTCATTATTTTTTTCATTATTCCTGGATTCTGCGAACAGTGCAAATTTTATGGCATCAAGTATGCCTGTTTTCCCTGCACCGTTCTTTCCGGTAATTATGTTCACTCCCTGTTCAAAATTTATTTCCGTATTCTCATGCGACAGAAAATTTGAGATTTTTATGGATTCTATAATCATTATTCCACCTGCATTATCTCTTTTATAAGCCTGTATGATGTTTCACTGTCCTCATTTTTTATGGAATTGAATATATTTTCTGCCAGCTGCGCCATAGTATCGTCCTTGAAATATGCCCTGAAATAGTCCTGCAGTTTGGACATGTTGGGTTTCTCCTCTATGCTTTTTACCTCCTTTTCGAATACCGGGCCCCTGATGATAACATGGTCAAGTGCCTTGATCTTGGATTTTACCTCATCTCTGTCAGATTCCCCATGAATAGTTACAGATATGAGAGGTTCTTTCTCATTGCTTTTCGGGGCTTCAATTATTTTTAGTGTATCTTCAAGGTAGTTGGCAAAATCGGAACTTACAGTGTTCTGATATCTTGTTGTCTTTAACTTTATTCTCTGTGCATCTATTTTTCCCTTTTCAATATCAACAAGATTTACTGATTTCCCGTTTCTCAGAAAATTCTTAATCTCGTTTGTGCTGTTTAAATCTGTGGATCCTGCATAGGAAAACACAGGATACTTATCTGTGATTAAATAGGAATCGTGGACATGGCCGAATGCAAGGTATTTATAATTTACCGGGAGATCCTTTGAATCAACCTCACACGCCTCTGCTATGAGATATGGTGAAACACCCTGATGTGACATTATTATGGAATTCCTGTATGATTTTGCTTCCACATCTGCTTTCCTGTACTGTTCCACCAGGCTGTTTTTTCTTAATCCTTTCATATTTGAGATACCGGAAAGCAGTATATCCTCATTGCCATAATTTATTACAATGCTCTGGAGCCCCTCTGTCCCAAGAAGTTTTACACCAAGAAAATCAAATATTCTCGATGCTATTTCGTCCGTTCTCTTTGGACGGTCATGATCGCCCATTATCAGATACATTGTTTTATTCTTTTTATAAAGTTTTATCATGGCCTTCTTGAATTCATTCATTGCCCTGTTTGAAGGCGACCATGTATCAAATAAATCCCCTGTGTGGACAAAGAAGTCAACGTTCTCTTCCAGCCCTAAATCTATGGCTTCATTGAATGATTCGTAGAAATCCTCTTCCCGCAAATCCATCATGTACTGCTTATAACCCAGATGTGTGTCCGATAAATGGAGAAAACGCGCCATTAAAATTCCCCCAGGAGGTCCTTAGCCTTTTTCCTTACTTCAGATGGATCGTTCTTTTTCCTTACCTCCTCCCTTGCCTCCTTGAGAAGTGCTATTACATCAATATCTGAACCTCCTGCCATAGTTTCCCTGTCCCTTATTTTGACTATGGCTGGCATTTTCACGATCTCTCCAACTATTATAGCCTCCCCTGTGTCTAATGATGGGAGATCGTTCATGAGATAACCTGTAATGTTTTCACTGCTTTCCAGTATGGCATTCTGGTCCGATGGATTTGTGACACGGAGTATAATCTGTGAATTGCACTGGCTCAGGACATCGGCATCTATTTTCCCTGGGCGCTGGGTGATTACCACAAGGAATATTCCAAATTTCCTGCCCTCTCCTGCTATTTTTTTAATCATTTTAGCTATATTGCTGTTGGTTCTCGGTGGAACAAAATTATGTGCCTCCTCAATAAAGACGAATACAGGGTATTTGAATTCCGATGATAGCTTTACATCGTAAATAGAGCTTAAAACCCTGTATGAGAAGTAATTAGCAAGGAACTGGTCCATTCCCGATAAATCCATTACTGACATTTTCCCGGGACCAAGATAATCGTTTATCCCGGTTGTGTAATCCTGGAATATATCCTTTATTTTCTTTAAAAAAGTAAGCCTCCCCCGTATTTTCTTGTAATCCTCCTGGGAAAGTGATTCAGCTGTCTCAAGAAAATCATTAAGATCCTTTCTGCCCTTCATTTTCTTGTATATGTCATCCACAATTGAAATAAGGTTAGTATAGCCTTCCCTTATGTCCATTATACCCTTTACGTCATCAGGAGAAAGGTCACTGAACCTGATTGTAAAGTTATTTATTATCCCAACATCGTTATTTGTGTATCTTCCTGTACTCAATGGTGTCCTGAAGACGCTTATTCCGTCAGAATACATTTTTCCATTCGTACCCTTCTTCATGAACACATAATCTGCATGTGGATCAAGGACTATAATTGATGCACCTTTCTTGAGAAGTTCCTCCATTATGACGGCTGCTGTATGGCTTTTTCCTGCCCCGGTTTGTGCCAGTATGGCAAGATGGCGCCTCAACCCGTTGACATTTAGGGCAACCCGTACATTATTGTCTGGCAATGACCCAATATCCAGAGATTTCTCATCATTAAATGTAAATACCTTCTGGAGTATTTCATCACTGGCAGGATAAACGGGCATTCCCGGTTTTATGATTTCCCTTGACTGGGAAAGAAACCCATTTTCAAGCCTTCCCAGTATAGTTGAAATACATATATTCACAAAATCGTTCAGCCCGGTTTTAGCATAGCGGTCAATGCTCTGGTAATCCATGCTGTCATTCATTAACTCGCTTTTTGATATTACCTCCTCTATTCTGCCTATCACCGTTTCCTCTCTGATTTTTAAATAGACATATTCCCATTTTTTTATATTGCTTTCATCCGATATGACAAACTGAAATTTTCCAGAAGTATTTTCACCGATTGTATAGCCTATTTTAGGCTCTGATTCTTGCACGTCTCTCACCCCTCGTTTCATAGAATGTTATTCCAAGTTTTCTTTCCAGTGCACGCATATATATCTTCTCCATTTCTGCTGACCTGAACTTGACTTTCTTGTCCACATCAACCAGCCACAGGTTATAAACCTTGTACCCTGTATAACCGTAAAATAGTGTATTTATTATCTTCTCGTCCAGATTGTATGGCTTCTGGTCCAGATCTTCCCTTATGAAATCCCTTGACAGTACCTGGACTTTCATAGGCAAATCCAGGGGATCAGGAAGAATATCAAAGGAAACATAATTTATGTCTGTGCCCTCCAGACTTTTACGGTACATTACTGGAGTTGTATATCCACTTTCCTTTGCAAATGATTTTATTATATAATGGTCATTTCTATAAATGCCCGATTCCTTTTCTTTTATCTTCAGGGTTTCTGCGTCATTGCGGGCAGTGCTTAAAAGATATTTTTTGAAGGATTCAGTATAACTGCTTTTTGCCATGAATATGAGCGTTGTGCCTCTCTCATAGGCTTTTCTTATGAGTTCTTTAAGTGTTTTCATATAATCATACATGAAATTTTCATATTTTTCAATGGAAAGTGACTCGATTCTATGTGATAATCTGCCCTTCAAAGAACCGTCCACGAATATGTATTCCGGAGAATTTTCTTCCAGAAATTTTATTATTGATTTATGCTCTAAATGCTCCATGAGCAGTATAGTAAAGTTTCTCTGGTCAACTGGATCAACTGCAACAAGGTCAGCATGAAAGTCTGATGTAATACTGTTATTATAAAGGGTATACGCCCTGATAATTACTATATTTTTACCATTGTATAGCATCCTCAGGAATTCTGAGCTGTCTGTTGCTGCCACATCTATTTTTCCTGGGTCATATGGAGTGAACTTAATATAATTTGAATTGAATAGTTTTTGATAGAATTTATATATGTCAGATGTTTCATCCAACTTTAGGTCATGTTTCATTAAATTCCCATTTTTTTCCAGGTAGTTCATAAAATCAGAGAATGTATCCATTTTAAAACACTATACTTCATTTAAAAATAAATCTTTCCATGCATTAAATAGTGAATGCCTCACCTATAAATTGTAATCCCTGTACATAAAAAATAAATGCATTAATAAATTTTCAAAGGCATAAAACTTTAAAAGCATTACTACATTATTGGTTAATTACCACGATTAAATAAAATACAGTGGATGCAGGTGTCATTATGTTTCAAAGTGTAAAGGTTGAAAACGAGAATATGGAAAAGGTCATTGATATTGTAAAATCAAAGATCAATACATATGAAGTTCTGGCCAACCCTGCAAGCATTAAATTCCTTTTTTTTGACAGTGACAATCCCGATATTAACTTGCAATTCGACGAATTAAGGAAAATACTAGTGCCCATGGGTTACATACCCATGCTAGTGTTGGATGTGGAACATTATGTTGAGGTGGGAATAAGGCCGAAAGCCTCGTACAGGAGCAACAAGGTAAATCTCATTATGCTGATATTAACACTGGTATCTACAATATATGTTGGATCCATATACGCAAGCAGTTTTGTGTATCCAGGACCCTTAGCTGAAGAATATAAACTGCTTTACGGGTTTGTTTTCTTTTCCCTTCCACTGATGTTTATACTTGGAATACATGAAACAGCACATTATATAGTTGCAAGGAGGTATAGCGTCAATGCATCACTTCCATTTTTTATCCCGTTTCCCTATATGATAGGAACATTCGGAGCATTTGTCTCACTCAGGGATCCTGTACCAACAAGAAAGGCCATGGCAGAAATAGGTGCTGCAGGACCTATTGCAGGATTTCTTGCTGCTATTCCATTAATGTTTGTTGCACAATATTTAGAGGGAATATTTAAGCCCATAGGCAATTATATACCATTTGTACTTAACTATCCTGAGATTTATCATCTGTTTGGCATTGTAGAACCTACAAATGTCCCTATATTCCCCATGGTTTTTGCTGTCTGGGTTGGAATGTTCGCAACAGCAATGAATCTCATACCTGCGGGACAGTTAGATGGGGGCCATATAGCAAGAGGAATACTGGGGCGAAAATCATACATAATTGGGTACATATTCATAGGATTCATGCTTTACCTGACTATCGCATATCATTACATAGGCTGGTTTTTCCTGGCTTTGTTCGTGATTTTCATGGGAATGGTACATCCGCCGGCATTGAACGATTATGAAAAGATATCAAAATTTGATATAGGAATAGCAGTATTTTCACTGGTAATGTTTGTGCTCACATTTACTCCACTTCCCATTAAACCCTAAAAAATTAATAACTAAAAACAGATATAGAGTGACGGGCTTGTGGTCCAGTGGTTATGACGCTTCCCTCACACGGAAGAAATCGCCGGTTCAAATCCGGCCAGGCCCATTTAAAAATGTCAGCAAATCCTGCTTTCTAAATGATAGATGGAAACCCACATTAATTTTGGTAGGTTAAGATGTTCACACCTAAAATAAACAAATTTTTTTAAATATCTCATTTAATCATCTCTTAATTTTAGGTCTCTAACACGTCCTTTTCAGGTAAAAAAAGTATTTATTCACCAAACTCAGTTGTTTGATTGATACTGATCATCCTCGCTTTTTCTAGCTTCATAGAGGCGAGTGAAAGTCCCAGTGCAATTATTACACAAATTCCAGAAACTAATGGGAGCACTGATATGGAAAAGTGTCCTAATAGACTCCCCCCAAACCGGAAAAATAAACAGGAACTCTACCTATAATAATAGGAATAAGGAAGAGAATGCCTAAATTTTCGACATGATGAAACTGCCTTTGTCAGAAAGAGCAGAAAGATGTGTGTTGAGAAATAGGTGACAGGCACGGTAAATCCGAACTCATCAAAGACATAAAACCAACTATTCGGATTTGCAGGGTGATTGAATGATTCCTTCTGCAAGAACAATGACTCCCAATTGAGTATTGTACAAACACATTAAGGGCGGCAATACCTCGTAAAATTCTGTGTTATAAAAGTATTGTAGTAAATAGACTTAGAACCAAGTTGTATCTATACAGAATACAGCGATCACTGAAAGTCAGTGTATGTGGTGTTGGACCGTTAACATTGTACCATATCAAATATTATTCCTATAACCATATTAAATTATCGACAGAACCCCATGGAAGGGTTGATGCTCTTATTTTATACTGCCTGGCGATTGATAAGCTACTTATGTTCTTCGCCAGTGACCATACAATAGCGCCGCTAGAATAGTTGCAGGGAAGTTTAAGATTAATAAAACGAATTGTGCGTTTTCTATACTTGCATTATACTGTGCTTTCATTAAAAGCGGATAGAATAAGTAAACCTCCGCTCCAGTTATTGTGACAGAGAAAACAAAAAGCAATATTGGTATAATGAATAATATTCTATTTACAGAGATATTCGCTTTGCCAATCGTGAATATTACTGTGCGGATCAACCCAAGAACTTCAATTGCGAGTATTGCAATCCAAAAATAAAAAATAGGAATCACTTGCTACACCACCATTATGAGAACCATATCTGATTTCCACTGCCATATTCATTAACAAATTGATGACAATTGTTTGAAATATACTCGCTGAAGAAAACTGCAGTGTAGCCACCATAGGCAATATATGGAATATTGTACCAAAATGTGTAGGAATTTCCATTGTTATCCAGTCCGTAAAGCCCCATAGAAGAGGCAAGGGAACCAAGAGGTGTGACAACCCATGGGTAATAATAATCATTTACAAATTCCATGTGGATATAGGAATAGCCGGTGCTCTCAAAATAATTTAGCATGGTAGACCCTTCATAGAGTAAACCAATCCCAACCAATATTAGGGCAGCGCCAATAGCCTGAGCCAATACAGGCACGGGGATAAACAATGCAATTAATCCTGCGGCAGAAAGACCATACCCAAGATCGGTGGTAGCACTCTCCCATGTGTTGAAAAATGACTGAGCAGCAGAACCACTGAATTTCACATTGTAGTGATCCTGTTCCCCATATGTTATAGACCACCCACCAAGCCACCAGGGAGCCTTATAAACAAAGTAATTGATATTTACCCACACCCAGGGATCGATTATGCTACCACTGGGTGTTGTAACTTTGACCTTCCAGGCTTTAAAAACGGTTCCATTAATATACGCAACATACTCAACACTGTGATCATGATAGACTCCATTGGGAGTAGGAGTGGTAGTATTAATCTGCTTTACTATGTGACCTGTCTTTACAACTTGATGAACAAATGAAGCCTTAGACGGGATTTGATCTGGGAGTGAATGTGATTTCATCTCCAGAGATGAGAGATCGTGCAGATGTAGTGAGGCAGTAACGCTTGACCTTAGAAATTCTTTGAATAGCGATTCATAATGTGTAGAGTTTATTGCTCTATTATTTTGACCATAAGTTTGATTATACCACTTTCCAAAAAGAGAACCTATTACATTCTCCAACTCAAACTCCTTCGTATCAAGTGCTTTATTGGCAATTCTCATGTTATTTGTTGTAGAAAGATTAAAACTGCTTGTTTCAGCGGAAGTTTGTTTATAATTAAACTTCCCATTTTGTAGAGAGCCTTTCCCAAGTGATGAGTTTGAAGATAGAGTGGAAGTAGAAGGTGATATGGTTTGATTACCATTTAAATCAGAATGGCTGGGTATTCCAGAGAAATTTAGCAATAACATCACGCTAACGATGACTACTATACCTAAAAGCTTTACTTTCCTGTTCATATAAATCAAAATACTTTGAATATATATATATATATATATATATATATATAGTAGCTATTTCAACTACAATCTACTATCTAATTATAACCCTAACTTTACGAAACATATTCGGATGATGAAAAAATTTGTCCCAAAGTCCATTTTTTTCACACTCTCCGCATGTATTGAGAACCAACACTTAATTTTCCCGTTTCACCAATATTATGTCACTTTTCATGACTGCATGCCTGCAGAACCTTATGATCTGCAGCATCCAATGCTACAGGAATCATCCATTTTCACAGTAACAGCATCCCTTCATGTGATTCATGGACATAGCCATGGCTGTTACTCTTCTTTCTCTATCCTCTCAAACCAGAATTTGCCTTCAGCTTTATCCAAAATCACCGGTTATTGATCCCCATCTCCCCATTTTCATGTCTATTACGAAATCCATGAATATGATCCATGCCAGCCCCGAAAGCCTTCTCATGAGATTTATGAGAATCCACAGGTTATAGAGCAGTACTGAAAAATAGAATATGAAATATCTCACGCCAATGTCGGGGGAATGTGTATTCTCCTCAAAAACTATCTTCTCTCCATAACCATTCTCAATACTCCACCTTTCCCTGTATATCTCTGCAAGATTTTCAACATTGTCCTCAGTGACCTCAATATTTGTGTAAAAGCAGAAATCATGAAGTTTCCCGTCCCTGTGGTATCTCACATGGACGAAGGTGGTTTTAGCCACCTCTTTCCCTGAATCTATGCTGTCATTCACAACAAGGAATGACAGATCATTCTTTGCAGAGTAATGCATCTCCTTTTCCCTGAACCTCAACACCTTTGGATTGTCCTTTGCAGGTACAATGTATTTCATCCCCATGATATCCATATCATTCATCACACCTGCATCCAGGTAGCCACGATCCATGAGAATGATGTTGATCTTTATTCCAAGATCCACTGCATGTCCAATAAGTGTCCTTACCTCCATGGAATTGTCAATGCCGTCAAGCTGATCACGCCTCATGACTGAAAGTACAAACCTCTCACCCTTCTTCACGGATTCCAGTGTTGCAAATCTGTATGCTTTGCCTGTAACCCTGAACTTCTTCGAACCCACAGCTATGAGGTATCTGCTGTCGGTACCGTAATATGGATGGTCATGTTCGTCTATGGCAACATTCACAGATGTTGAGAAGGCACCAGTGGAGATTGCCTTCTTAACGATGAGATCCAGCAGTGACTGTATCTTCTCTATTCCAGTTCTCACTGTTTTCCTGCTCTTACCCATATCAGATCCTTTTCTCCTGTGTGAACCGGATTCAGATGCAATTCCCTTCAACAGCCTGAACATGGTATCACCTGACGGTGTTCTTGTATTTCCGTAATTCCTTATGTATGTCTCAACGTACAGACGATCTGCAATGGCATTCCTCAGTGTTCCTGATACATCGCCTTCAGTATAGATTGACCTTCTCTTCATGACGGGTGTGAACATGATCTTCATAGCTGAGGAGAAAAATTCTTTAGTGTCCTTTACATTACATAACGGGGGGTTATTTTGTTGCTTCATAATACAATATTAATCCCCCAAATTTTAACTTGTCTGCCACGATAGATAAGCAATCAGAATCTGTTGTATCGTAATAAACTACATTGCCGATGAATTATACATGTCCGATCCGGTTGGACATGCGGAGAGTGTGTTTTTATGGGCTTTGGGACAATATTATTTTGAGGGGAATCCCCGGTAATCTTTTATCATCTCCGGATTTGTACGCCTCAGGTAGCTGTACTGCCTCAGGTTGTGCATGTTGATCTTCAGGGTCTCCTCCGTCTTCTTTCTCTGAGACAGTTTCTTCCTTATCTTTACAGGCATCTTCCTCTTCATCATTGAATTCACAGATTCTGATATTGATCTCATATGGTACTGCTCCATCCAGTATTGAGTATTATCAATGAATCCATATAGCATTGTTTTCCATGATGGCACTCCTTTGGAACGGAATGTTGCATTAGTTTTTGGAAGGAAATAGGGAGTTATACCGTATCCATCAACAGTAGAGCAGATCTTCCTGCTTGAATACAGTGCATCCCCCAACATTGTCTCTATCTGAGGGCACAGGTCTATGGTCTGTGCCATTATACCTGGAAACATGGACAGCTCTCCTATTGAGTGGTCATCTGTGGTGTATAGGCCCGCTATCATCTTTGTATGGACTCCCACTGAAAATGATGAATACTGGAAGTCGTGTTTTCCCTTCGTGTGGGGAAAAGAATCCGATTGCTCCTTCTCGCCCTTTTTCTTCTCTTTCTCGATCCTCTGCTGGCTTCTCTTCGATTCATAGTTGGCCTTCATCGTTGCCGGATCACCTGTTCCATCTGTGGAGAATATCTTCTCCGTGGAATTGCCTGATTCGTTCATGATCCTGAGAACCTCATCCAGGAGCTTCTTTGATCGTTCAGGTTCATAGCCTCTCTCTATGGTCTTATAGGAGAATTCTGAGGATATCCCAAGCTTTTCACTGAACAGCCTAAGAAATCCCTCAGCTATGCGGTTGGGCATGCCGAAGTATGCCTGCATCAGCATAACCTTGACTATGTCTGAGGCTGGAACTGGAGGCCTTCCAGCTCCCCTCTTCTCCTCCTGAATACGGGAAGAGGCTATGTTAACCACATCCCTGATTGTTTCCAGCACATCGGCTATTTCATTCACCTGTGCCTGGTCATAGAGATGCCAGTTCCTTTCGGCCTGATCCCTTTTCTCGTAGGGGAAGGATTTATCCCTTACCGATTTGACAAGATTCCTCAGATCCTCTATATTCTTCTTTGCCACATATATGTATAACGAACAGGTTTAAATAGTTATGTGTACTATTCCACATAATGAATGGAACAATGATACTCTTTCATTTTCCAGAGAAGACAGCTCATGGAACAATAAACAAGTTCATGCAGAAGTTCTATGGACAGGATTCAACCTCAGGGAATGGCAAGTATAAGTACCATAGGCATGGTTTGCTGGAAAGCATACCTCATAGAAAGCTCCTAAGAGGAGTTCTGATACTCAGGAATGAGGATGCTGCAAAGGTATTAAATTTCCTGGAACAGTATTCCCTTACACTGCATGTCAGAGAGGTGAAACTAACCTCAGATGATGAAAAAATACTGAGGGGAACCCATGAATAAATTTGTCCCAAAGCCGTTTTTATGGAGTGTGGGACACTATTCTAAAATCTACCCATATTGAACAGGTTATGCCACACGCCGGTGCAGAATAGTGCATTATCTATTCTGTCATCCCTTCTCTGTGCTACATTCCATCCAAGCATCTTCTTGTCTGCAGCAAATCCAGATTCAGAATTGCTTCTCTGATGGTACTGTTCCAGGTATGGCATGGTATTCTCAATAAAATCTTTCATTGTTTTTTTCCATTTCAGAGATCCATTCAGTGTGGAATTCTTCTTCGGTATTACGAATACCTTTGTTTCCCCAAGTTTATCCATGTATGATGGAGAGGAGTAATACCTGTCCAGTCGTATGGAATCCATTTCTATACCTATTGAGGAAAGAAGATCCATTGCTCTGTCATAAGCACTCCTCTCAGATTTCATTGATGAACCGAAGGCAATGTACATCCTTGATTTAAGGTCCATTATGGCAAATGAATATGCAAACAATCTTTTCTTATGTGACTTTGATTTCTTTCCATCCTTTTCCCCAGTGGTTTTAGGATTCTCCTTGGCAAGATCCTTAAGCTTCTGTGCATATGATTCATAGTTCTTCTTCACAGTAAGGGAATAACCTGTACCATCACCTGTTGCACTGGAATTCGTAATATCCTTTTTCCCCAGTATGAGTACATGCAGGTTGTGTACTGCAATTATGACCTCCTCATCTGAATATAGTCTTTCTATGGTTTTGTATGATACATCTATTCCTGATAACATGGAGAATATGGCAAGCATGTTTGCAAACATCCTGTTTGATTCACCCACAAGCTGCTTGATCATCAACAGCTTGACCCTCTGTTCCAGGGTGAGAGAATGTGGATGTCCAGCTCTTGGAACTATCCGTATCATTGAAACAGCTTCATTTATCAATGGATCAAGATCCTCCATCGCCATCTTGATTCTCTGTGCAAATTCTTGCTCGTAGGTTCTCCAGTCCCTTTCCTTTTTAGGGTGTTCAAGTACATATTTCTTTGATAGGATGCTGTCAAGTTCATGCAGTTTATCCTTAATGTCCCCGGATACGATTCTTGACATAAATGGTAATGTAACAAAAGGTTAAATAGTTATCTATAGATATCCATATACATGGTAAGAAGACTTGAAGTGGATAATGGAAAACTTATACTGAACGAAAATGAGATTGAGGGTTTTCTCGAGCGCACGGTAACACCCATAGGAACATCAGGAAAAGCGGATGTTCCAAGAAGGTATATTGGACGTAGGGTTTATGTGATAATCACAAAAAATCCCGGAACAATTCAGGAAAAGGGTAAAAAATAATTACGTCCCACATATGTTTTTATGCAAAAATTTTTATATGATATATAATTACTTATTTTATGAAACCTCTAAATAATAAAGGTCTTTTAGTGTTAGCTACTATGTTTACAGCAGCCCTTATGATCGGTGTTCCATTATCCATGGCAGCAAGCCCCAGCACACCATCATATTTGGCAAGTGGATCCTCAATGAATTATGTTTGCAACATATCCGGATATCATGCTAGCCATACATATTCAATGCATAAAGGAATAGGGGAAACCAGCATAACCAACACAAGCGAAGGACCGAACACATACTATTACAACGTAACAGTTAGCAGCTCAAATAAAACTGCTGTAAATATAACTGTTCCCACATCATCTGGGACGACCTCGTATTCGAATTTACCAATTTCCCAGGCAAAATATATGGTGCCTATCTATGTCAGCAGTACTTCCAAAAATGTGACATTATTGCACCCAATATATCAGGGAAAATATGACAGCTTTGCCAGTAACTTCACACTTAATTATTCAAAAGCAGTTGTATTACCCTATTACAAGACGCCCTTTGGACCTGTGAAAGCTACAGAGTACATTATAGATGAACATACAGTTACTGCAAAGGCAACCTCTACAAGTGCCGCCTCATACATGAATATTACTGGTGCCATCTATGTGAACCCTGCAACGGATCTCATATTGTATGAAAATGTAAATTCATATTCTAAGGACGTAAGTAGTGGAACAACTACAGCCAACGAAACATATACTGTAACAAGTATTACAACGACAAACTCACTTACCAGCACCAATGTAGTGCCGATTCATACAGATTATATAGGTGCATACGTGGGAATAGGTGTGGCAATAGTCCTCCTTGGGGCTGCGGTTTATTACTTCTATGGTAGAAAACCTGCAGCACCTAAACAGACGGGCAAGCAAACAGAAAAACAGGAAAATAACAGGGATGAAAAAACGAAGTAATAAAAATTTATTTTTTAACATTTATAAACGGAAGTCCTCCTTTGCAAGATATTCTTCTATCCGCCGGCAGATAGGAGAGCATATTGCTTCATGCGTGCCTAAAGTGGGATGGCTTAGCACGAAGGAATTCAAGTCCATGGAGATTAAGACAGCAACCTTTGAAGTGAGAAGCTCCCTGCAAAAGCTGGGAGAAAACGCCACTTTCAAATCATATCCTAATTTTTATTCGTGTACAGCATCATTATGGCGGGAATCATCATTATTATGAAAAGTATAAGGAATATCGTATCAGTTATGAGACCAAATAAAATCATAATAGAAAAACCCGTAAATGAAAATATTGACACTGCAAGGTACATATGTTTCCTGCTTATTTGTCGCCTGCGCGAATAGAGGTATATGCCTGTAAATGCATCTATTCCAAATTCCATCATAAGGAATATCCCAGATATTGAAAGGAGTTCAGCGAAGAATCCTTCTATAGAGGGTACAAAAAGCATCACCGCATTTATTGATTCTGCCGCAATGCCTATCATGAGAAGATTAGCATATGGGCTTTTCCTTTCCCTGTTAATGTATCCGAATTGCCTGGGAAAAAGTTTTTCACGGGACATTGCATACCAGGCCCTGCTGAGTATATAGGTTGTAAGCCATAATGAGCTTGCTGTGGATGCTATAACGGCAATATCCATTATAAATGAATATTTTGGGATCATGTACTGAGACCATGTAGCCAGTGGATCAAGACTGGCTGAAAGCAGATTTATGGGGGTTTCAATATCCATCAATGTCATTGTGACCAGATAAATGGCAAATACCGCAATAAGACCTATAATCCCTGTGGTTCCTGGCCATTTTTCACGGTTAAAAGATTCCTCTGATGCGTATGAGTCTATTTCCCATCCGTCCATTATGGTTGCGATCACAGGAAATGCTATCATAAATTTATATGGGCTCTTTAATATCTGTCCAAAACCTATAAACCAGCTATATGAAACTGGATTAACAGTATGCCCTGGAAGAAAATATATGGCTATTACAACAAAAACAACGATTATTGATAGCTCAAGGACAAGGAATATTTCAGTTAGCCTTGCCGTGGGTTTTGCACCCATTATGGAAGCTATAAGCGTAATTGAAATCCACGCACTTCCTATTATAAATATTGTTGTAGCATTATTGTATGTGGCATAATTTATGATTCCAGTATTGTATAACAATACTGCTGTGTATTCACCAGCAGGTATTACAATTGGAGGTATGGAAAAGAAATATGCCAGTGTGATTACCCACGCCTGCATTGATCCATATCTTCTTGATACAATTCTGTTTCCCCAGTGATATGAGGCTCCTGCACTTGGATACAGCCTATTGAATTTTCTGAATATTATGGCTGCACCGAGCCATACCGGAAAAGTGAGGATAATTGCCATGATAGAATAAAAACCCAGATACATTACAATGACGCCATATGATGCTGCAATGCTGAATGCGGGTGCAACACTGGATGTTGAGAGTGCCGAAAGGTCTATGAATCTGTGTACGTTAGATTTCAAATCGCCTGAACTTTTATTTATTCGAAGGATCATGTTATCCACTTAAGTTTACTTAATAAAAGTGAAGTATACTTAAATATTTAAATCTGCCTTCATGGACTATTATGGCAATGGAATATGTGGACAAGGAAAAGGAAATAGAGGGTGTCATAGAGAAATCTGAGGCCATACTAGGATTGACCAAAAGTCTTATTCAGAAGACACCAGAGGCTTTTAAGTCTAAATTGATAGAGAATGTCCTGGAGGAAATATTGAAGGGTCCCGAGCTGCTGAATACGTTCAGGAATGGACTAAAGGGAGATACTCAATAAAAAAATATATATATTGTATATGAGATATACACAACATATACCATATACATACTGTACTAAAATTAAATGAGTGGGGAGATGAATGGAAAATAAAAGAGTGGATAAAGAATATACATGGGATGAACGTTTAAAAATTCTTGAGAATTCTAAATGTATCAGGATAGTTAAACATCCAAGACACGATGACGTGTATGTACCAATAGAGGAAAATGGTATAACTGTTTATGTTGTGGCTGAAAAAGAATAATTAGGGGAAGATTTTGTTATTTTTTTATCCCAAAGATTTAGAAATTATAAGCAGACGTATATATTATACTCATCCTTCAGGTATTCTTAAAAGAAATGCCACGGAAAAAATAACTTTCAAAAACACATCAGAGAGGATATTACCAGAAATAATTTTGGAAGTTGAAAAATTTAAGCCAAATCTAAAAATCATCGATAATGATGGAAATGAATTGATATATCTACCAAATTACAAGATAGAAGAAGAGGGAAACGTCCCAAAAGATATTTTAAACGCTATGAATGAAAAAGATCTAGGAAAAAAGCGGTATATTTTATTAATAAAACTGAACCAACCAGTTAAGAAAGATGAATATTACTCAATACATTTAGATTATGAGGCAAAGGAGATAGATAGAAAATATTTTATATTTACTGAAAAAGAGCGTATAGACTGGATATCTTTCTATGATAAGGAAACTCTTAGCATTTTTTGTCAATGGGAAGACGGGTTAACAATAGAAAGGGGAGGCCTAGCTACTTATTCTGATGATTCAGTTCTATTGGATAATGAAAGAATACATTTAGATTTCAGAAAAAATTTTTTTTCTTTTAGTGTTTCTAATAAGTACAGAACGGATGAAAATATAACCTCAATAGGAATATTTTATAGAATAAAGACGGAAGAGGGTCTAGCTGGTTTAATGTATAGCCTTATAGTGTTCGTAATATTATTCCCATTTACTGACATTATATGGTTGATTTTACATAATATTTCATATCTATTTGACTCATTGGAAATAGAGAGTGTCTTTATTTTAACATTGGCTTTCGCTCAAACAAGGACAAAATTGCTATCTCATGAAAAGTGGATTAAACTGGCACTAATAATTGCTGGTATATTTTTCGTTTCTTCCATCTTATTGTTAATGATTATAAGATAAGAGAATGTGAGGGAATGTTCTAAAATCTACCCATATTGAACAGATTGTGCCACTCACCGGTGCAGAATAATGCATTATCAATCCTGACCTCCCTTCTCCAGATACTTTATGGATAGGCTATGGCATAGATAATTCCTGCAAAGAAGATGTCCAGTCTCCCCTCTATCGATTAGAGGAAACAAATAGAAATAATCCAGATATCTGCCCCCATATCAGTGTATGAAAACATAGTAAAATACAACGTCTCTATGTAAAAACTGAAATGGTGGTGGATGTTTCCGACATATTATATAATTATAACGTGAGTAAAAAAAATTTAGAAATTATAGATACGGAACACTAGGTGACATTTTCCCAGAACTGCTGAGGCTTGGAAAAATAATTTCTTAACTTTTAAATCATGGTAATACTTTACCCTATAATATTACGAATTTGGACTAATTACGTTTCAGAAACGTAAGTTTTTAAAAGGCTGAATTTTACAGGATAATTAGATTAAATTAGATTTTATATTTTTGTAATATTTCTTACATTTTATAATAAAACGTCATATTATTTCTAATTCATATAGAAAAACTAAACACTGCGGACATAGTAAGAAAGTTGTGCAAATGAAGATGTACCCGGGAATAGAAATTATATGCCTAATCCAAAATGCAGTAGTCTATGATGAACAACCTGGCAGGTTTGTAAAAGAATGTGTGGATTCAAACGTGCTTTTCATTAAAACGACAGGTATTGCGGGGTTAAAAATCAATAATAATTCTTGTTCATATGCCTGTCTGTATAAAACAATTTTTTTCATGGTGCGTTTTAAACTCTAGCTAAAAATTTTTACTGGATCTTAGACCATCATTACCCACATTAAACCTTTATCAAAATGCTCCGACCGGGATTCGAACCCGAGTCATCGGCTCGAAAGGCCGGAATGCTTGGCCTGACTACACCATCGGAGCCTAAAAATGGCTTAAAAGCTACGTCCTTAAAGCCGCATGGCATAATTGCATTATATTAATTAAATATTTGTTTTGTTATGGTCATACGGCGGTCCTCTCCCAGGGATATAATATCAATGGTTTTCCCGGTTTCCCCTTCAATGAACTCAAGGAATTTTTTCATATTTTCTGGAAGCTCCTGGTATCCTTTTGAAATTATGTCTTCTCCATTTGTTATGTCTCCCCACCCTGGAAATTCAACGTAATCAACGTGAAGTTTATCAAATTCTTCCAATCTCCTGGGGAAGTAATCAATTTCCTTTCCGTCAATTGTATATTTCGTAGCAACCTTTATTGTCTTCATTTTACCTAGTATATCGACCTTTGTGATAGCAAGGGAATCAACATCGTTCATCATTATGGTATATTTCAAAAGAGGAAGGTCAAGCCATCCTATCCTTCTGGGCCTGCCTGTAGTTGTTCCGTATTCGCCGCCTAAATCCCTTAATGTACTGCCGTTTAGTATTTCTGAAGGGAAAGGCCCTGCTCCAACCTTGGATGTGTATGCCTTAAAAACTCCTATGACACGGTCAACCTTCCTGAAGGAAAATCCAGACCCGGTAGAGAGCGCCCCTGCCAGTGTGTTGGATGATGTGACAAATGGGTATATGCCGAAATCTATGTCCAGCATGCCACCCTGTGCACCCTCGAAAAGTATGTTTTTTCCGCTTCTGTAATCATTATATATAACGTTCTCAGTATAATCCATATATTTCATGATAGAATTGCCAAAGCTGCAGAGACTTTCTACCATTTTGCCCCTTTCTTCAGGATTTTCATAGATGCTGCCTTTCAAAAGTTGTCTCTTCATGTTGTATATTGTTTCTATCTTGTCCCTTATTATTTCAGTATTAGAGAGATCTATAAGGCGTATCCCTGTCCTCGCATATTTATCCTCATAGGTAGGGCCTATTCCCTTGGATGTGGTTCCAATATTCAACTTTGACCTTATCTCTTCCTCTTTCTTATCCAGACATTTATGCATTTTTGTTACTATATGCGCACCTGCACTAATTTTTATGTCAATATTTTTCTTAGATTTTTTAAGAAGGTCTATTTCATCAACAAGTTCTTCTGGGTCTATCACCATGCCATTTCCAAGTATAACCCTGTTGCTCTGCATTGCCCCTGAGGGCACCAGATGAAATTTGAACTTTTCTCCATTTATGACAACTGTATGGCCTGCATTGCTGCCTCCATTGAAACGGACTACATCATCATAATCCTTGCTTATAAAATCCGTAATCTTGCCCTTTCCCTCATCACCAAACTGCAAACCAAGAATAACTGAAATCATTTAAACCTATATGTCATGATAATATAGTATAAAACTGTTATTTCAAATATATAGAAGCCAACAAAATTATATAAAAAATAAAAATAGCAAATATTTAATTAAGGTATTTTGCCACTTCCTCATTGGTATAAACGTGGAATAGCTCACCAACCTTTATGGATGCAATTTCCGGCTCTTTCATGGAACTTGCATCTGCTATGGCAGATTTAAGTGCGGCTATTCCCAGTTTTATTGTATCATCAAGACTCATATCTTCCTTGTATTCCTTTTCTATATAATCGGTTACAGCATCTTTACCTGCACCAATTGCAACTGATTTGTATTCGTTTATTGTGCCAGCGGGATCGCAGTCAAATAATCTTGGGCCAATTGTGTCCGTTCCAGCAAATATGATGGATACACCATAAGGCCTGACACCCCCAAATTGTGTGTACTGCTGCATCTGGTCTGCCACTTTCTTTACAAGATTTTCTATGTTTGTAAGCGAGCCATATGTTACCTTTTCCTGCTGTGCACCAACCCTTGCAAAGTCTATTAATACTCTTGCATCGGCAACAAGGCCTGATGTTACTGTTGCCACGTTGTCATCCACGAGCTGAATTTTTTCCAGTGAATTCTTTTCCACAAGTCTGCTCCTTGCCTTTTTCTCGGATAAAAGCAATACGCCATCCTTGAATTTTATTCCCAAGGCTGTGGATCCTTTTTTTACTGCTTCTCTTGCATACTCGACCTGAAATAATCTCCCATCGGGAGAAAATACTGTTATTGCTCTATCATAAGCCATTTGACCCTGTTGCATTTATTCACCTCTTCCTTAATTATAACATAAGATTATAATCTTTTCTTTAAATGCATATGTATATTTCATTATAAAATTTTCCCTTAGCGGTCAAAAGAAAAAAACATTAAATATATAGCCAGAAATGGATTACAACGAAATAAATATATGAAAAGTCTTCATGTATTTCCGTGGTATTATATAGAACAGTATTTGATAATTTTGTGCATATCAGGAGAGCTGGATATTTCCTGGATGCAGCAAGGGAATTTGTGAAATACGGGGGGACATCAATGAATATAGCAAACTTCCCGGATTATATCTATACACCTGATTCTCATTATGAGAAACTTTACAGTGAAACAGTGAATGTATCCAGAGCAGTGTGGAAAACAGGAATAAACACAGTAACCACAATAGGCCCATATCCGCTGGACTATTTCTATTTTCAGTCTGCCGGGAAAGATCCTTTGGAGTACATGAAAAAAGGAATAGACCTGGCAGCCTGCCTTATAATAAATGGAGAGGCCGATGCTATGGGTGAGGTTGGTTATCCACATTTTCCTGTTGATGAGAAAATATATAATGATTCCGGGGAAATTCTCAAATATGCCCTGGATGTATGCCACGACAGAAATATTCCGTTGATCCTGCATACTGAGGATATGGACAAAAATGGTTATTTGAGAATTGAAGAATTGATTAAAAAACACTACAAAATAGAGAGGGTAATGAAACATCACGCGAATGCCAGAGATATCAGTTTCAATGACAGCATCTTAAAATCGGTTGTTGCCTCAAGGAACAATGTAAAGTCTGCCATAGAATCAAAAAAGAATTTTCTTCTGGAAACCGATTATACAGACCAGAAAGAGAAACCAGGGAAGGTAATTCCCGTATTCTCTGTTCCAAAGAGAGCGGAAATGATAAAAAATTCATATATAGATTATATGGAAATTTTCCACAAAATTTTTGAGGAGGTACCATTTAGATTTTATGGGAAGGATTTCTTCAATAAATAAATTAAAGCAGAATATTGAACCCCTAATAATTTTATTCCACAAATGATAAATATTTAAATGCCTGTGGTATTAGTAATAATAATGATCGACATCAGTAAATACGACAAACTGCTCGAAGACCTAAAGGCTATGTTGTTTTCTGAGAGGAAATCGAGAAAACTAAACAAAATAGAGCCTAATTTCTACAAAAACATACATTCACTGTTCATTGACCTCAACGGGGAAAAGGATATGGTTGTGTCCAGAGATATAACAGAGTACATGGAAATAACTAGATTGCTCGATGAGGTGAAAAAAAATTTCAAGGCATTTTTCCAGGTAAGATTCGAAAAGATTGCAAAATACTCTGTTTACGATGAAATAGAGGAATACCTTTACAATATGAGCTCGGAAGAAAAGAATATAATCAAAGAGTTAAACGGGCAGATGAAGGGGTACTATAATGATTTTATCGGGATTACAAGACAGGCAGAACGTGAAGAAATACCCGCAGAGGAAGAGGAAAAGGAAGAGCCTTATGAAGAAAGAATCCCTCAGCCAGAGGAGGAGGAAACAACTGTGGTTGATGAACCTGTTTTGGTTAGGATTATTAAGGATCAACCGCCAATAGCCCAGCCGGACAGGGATTATTACCTGCATAAAAACGATGTACTGTATATTTCCAAGTCATTTGCAAAGATGCTTACTATACGTGGTTCCTGTTCCTACATTGAAAAAGGTAAAAAATTATAAACAGATATGGTATTGGTATTTTATGGAAAAAATATGTGACGTTACTGGATGCAATGAAAAGAGCTTTCAGACGGTCCCGGCTGACCTGGCAGGTAAAGTTTTCTCCCTAAAGGAGGAAAAGACCAAAGTACATTTATGCAAGGCCCATTACAAGGAATACAAGAAAAACACAAAAAAGGAAAGGGACACACAGAGAATGGATTGGTAAGCCCGTAAATGCAAGGAATTTCTGTAATAGTAACGGTTCTCAACGAAGAGAAAAATATCAGGGACCTTATAGTGTCTCTGATACCACAGGAGCAGCCATTTGAGGTCATAGTAGTGGATTCCATGAGCTCTGACAGAACTCCAAAAATACTTGAAGAGTATGCTGCAAAATATGATTTTATCAAATATTACAGAAAAAAAACAACAAGGGGGGCAGGAAGAAATCATGGCGTATCCATGGCAAACTACAATTATCTGGCTTTTATTGACGGGGATGCAATTGCTGGAGAACACTGGATCAGGAATCTGAGGATGTTTACTGAAACATACGACCTTGTTGCTGGAAAAAGTATCAATACCGGCAACATGAGATATTCTATGGAGAGGCTCAAGTTATTTTACAGGGGATTTGATGTGACACTTCCCTCTTCAAACCTTATGTATTCAAAATCACTCTTCACGGACTTGGGCGGTTTTGACGAAAGTTTTGTAACTGCAGAGGATATAGACCTGAACATAAGGGCGGTAAGGGCAGGAGCAAGGTATACAGTATGTGATAAATGTGTTGTATATACGAAAACAAGGGAAACTTTCAGTGATTTCAAAAAACAGGCATACTGGAACGGCTATGGACGATGGCAGCTAAGGGAAAAATACGGTGATACAATTAAATTATCACATAGAATGGGAATGCGGGACTTTCTCTCGCCAGTATATGTTGCAAGGAACTTTTACGGCCTCAGGGGTTACGTCCACGGCAGGATGAAAAGAAAAAAATCATAAACAAAATTTTATTTGGATATAAGCCCGGATAATATTTTTCTTTCTGCGTTTCTTATATGAAAGAGAGCGGTTGGTTTTGATATGGAAAATTTCTTTGCTATGTCATCAAGATTAGTGGTCCTGGGCCAGTCCAGATATCCATTGTTGAATGCTTCCTGTATTACCTTTTTTTCAGTTACCGTAAGATTTAGAAGGCTTATCTCCCGATTCAACTGCCTGGATATGTCCATAATGCCGTCCCCAGATTTTACTGTTATATAGTCATAGTATTTTATTTTGTTATTTTTTTCGATCAGATCTATATTGTGCATCATTGATAATCTTTCAAAATGCATGATAAAATAGCTTTCTCCGCCATTGTATGCGATGAATGGATACATGGGAATTCCTCCGGTTTCAATTATGGATTTCATTATATTGTGCCCCGTTTTTGTACCAGCAAACATGTCTGCATACTTGCCCTTGGAGAATCTGATAGTGTTAAAATCCTTTCTGTATATATCATTTATACTGCTTCCTATTGAATATCCTATCATGGAATTTGTACCGTTTACTATGTTATATATATTCGATATTATAATTTTTGATTCATTATTTTCTGTCGATTTTGACAGGCTGCAATCTCCGTCCACATGAACACTGAGAAAATACATATCAAAATAGATAATAGCAGTATATAAGCTTACTTATATAAACCATATAGCAAATGACGATTTTTTTTATATAATTATAGGAATTCATTTTTATTCTTGATTTTTCTTTAATATGTTATATTAATAGATTAAATAGTCGCAGACAATGATATTTCTATGTTAACTGATGATACTTTGCGGGAAGGAATGCAGAGCCCGGGATTTGCCATGTCATATAATGAAAAAATGGAACTTGCCAAACTCATATCTACCGCAGGAATTAAACGAGCCCTTGTTGCCTATCCTCCCGCACATAAATCAGAATTTGAGGTTGCAAGAGATATTGTGGAAAAAAAATTTTTTCATGAAGTATTTGGCCTTGGCAGAACAATAAAATCAGACATTGACATAATAAACGACACTGGATCTAACATATCCCTGCATCTCCCCTTCAGAATTGACAATATGGATACCATTTTTGAGAATATAAAATATGCATGCAAACTTGGAAAAATTATCGAGGTGGGTTTCGTGGACATTGACATGTTTAGTATTGATGAAATATTAAAATTCTGTGTTAAAATGGAGGAATTGGGTGTTGATGTTGTCCAGCTGCCAGACACCAGGGGTGAGCTGAATCCAGCCGGAATAGGTGAGATAATTAAGGCTGTTAAACATGCAACAAAGATTAAAATAGAGGCACACTGCCATAATGATCATGGTATGGCTGTTGCCAACACAATCTCTGCAATATCGGCAGGTGTCGATTATGTTGATACTACAATATTCGGCACAGGTGAAAGGAATGGCATTGCAGATTCTATTACAATAGCTGATTACCTGGAAAGGAACAATATGGAGACCAGCATAGATTTGAATGGCATCAGGAAAGCATACAATTACATGTATAATCTCATATTAAGGAAAATTGGCCCAGATTTCTTCATAAACAATATGCCTGTATATGGAACCAACTCAAAAATTCAAACGGCCGGAACCCACGTGGCATATGGATCTGTATTCACCGAGAAAAATTATTCGGTAAATGTTTACACAGGCAAGAAGATGATTATAGAAATATTGAAAAATAACAATGTAAAATACGACGAGAACAAAATCGAAAGGATTGTGTCATTGATAAAGGACGAATCCGCATCAAGAGGGGAGGCATTATCTGTAAAGGATATTATTAAAATTGCCGGTGGTGCAGTATGAAGAGAGTTCTTGAATTAGGCCAGATTGTGGCAGGCCCCACAGCAGGATTGGTTTTTGCCGATATGGGATTCGAGGTAATAAAAATAGAGAAACCGGGAACTGGAGACGTTGCAAGAGAGTTAAGTGGTAGCAGTTCAGGTACCTTTATGTATTACAACAGAGGAAAAAAAAGTCTTGAACTGGATATCAGAACAGAAAAAGGAAAAAATGTGTTCAAGAAATTAGTCAGGACTGCGGATATAGTTATAGAGAATATGGCACCGGGAACAATGGATAGGCTGGGATTCTCATATGAAGAGTTAAAGAAAATAAACAGCAAAATAATATATATGTCAATAAAAGGGTATATGAATGGGCCATACAAAAACAGGAAGTCTTTAGATTATCCAATAGAGATAGAATCTGGTCTCGCGTATATGACAGGAACCGAGGGCAAACCCATGAGAATGGGTGCTTCCATAGTAGATATGGTTGCTGCCATACTGGGTGTCGCAAAGGTACTTCAACTGCTTTCCGAGAACAAATCCGGCCTTGTTGAAATTGGGCTTTTTGAAACTGCTATGTTTCTTACTGGGCAGCATATTGCAACCTATCAGTTAGAGGGATACGACCTCCCTCCAATAAACGAAAAGAATTTTGCATGGGGGATATATGATTATTTCATAACTGCAGATAATAAAAAAATTTTCATAGCTGTTGCAACAGATGACCAGTGGAAAAAATTCTGCACTGGATTTGATTTAAATAACCTTCTTTCTGACCAGAAATTTAACAGTAACAGTGAAAGATATAGGCAAAGGGATTTTCTAATACCATTAATTCAGAGAAAATTACTTTCACTTGATTACGATGAAATCAAAAAAAGGCTGGATTTATATAATATAAGTTATGGAACGCTTAACAGGCCATGGGATCTTCTACATGATCCGCAGGCGATGAAATATATGGTAAATGTAACCTACAACAATCAAAATTATGAGGTTCCAAGGCTCCCATTTTCAGTGGCGGATATTCATAACGCTCCAAAACTTGGAAACTGTAACAAAACAATACTATCCGACCTTGGCTACACTAACGACGAAATAGAAGAATTAAAAAAAGAAATAATTATATAATATTAGTTACTCTAACATATTATAATACTACTTTATATATAAATGTTATATGTATTTTCATGCAAAATAAACCTTATGAAGGTAGTGTTTCAGACAGACTCGAACGGCTGCCATTTAGCTCGGTTCAGAGGGATTTCCTGTTAATGGTTGCTGGAGGAGAATGGGCTGAGACCTTAATGTTGCTTGGTAACGGTGCAATACTGGCACTGGTAATCACGGTGTTGGGCATATCACATAGTTTGGGTGCTGCTATTATAACAACCGCATTTTTTATGGGGGAATTTGTCGGCAGTGCTTTCTTCGGATGGCTTGCTGATAGAAAGGGAGAAAATTTGTTTTCCTTTACAATCTTCTTGTATTCTCATTTGGTATGTTAATAGCGGGTTTCATGTCTCAACCTTACCTTATTGCTGTATTTATATTCATAGGTGGCATTGGAGTAGGTGGTGAGTTTCCATTAGTGGATTCCTTTACTACAGAAATGATGCCAGCAAAGGTTCGTGGCAACCGTCTGGCATTAGTGTATACTATCGCAGTTACAGCTGGTTTTGTCATAGCTTTTCTTACATATGAAATGGATAAAATAGCCCCGCTTTATTATTCATGGAGAATACTATTCTGGTTCATGGCTGTCGTTGGATTCGCAATATGGGCTGTTAGAACAAGGCTGAAAGAATCACCAAGATGGCTTGAAGTACACGGTGAATATAAAAAAGCAGATGAAATCACAACAGATTGGGAGCAGAGGACCATGAAAGCTAAACATCTGAGTGAACTGCCAAAACCCACAACCAACACTCCAATAGAAGAAAACAGGAGCAGATATAAAGATATGTTCGAACCGGATGTTAGAAAAAGATCAATAATGATGATAATTTTCCAGTTTTTCCAGTCTGGTATATTCTACGGATTTACATCACTTGCCCCATTATTCCTTATTGAGAAGGGATTTAACCTTCCAACAACTCTAGGATTCGTATTCCTCATCTTTACAGGGTTTTTCTTTGGTTCGGTATTTAACCTATTTATAATAGATAAGGTTGAGAGAAAATGGGGCATAGTAGGGAGTGCAGTGCTTGCAGGAATATTTGGAACGGCATTTGCAATAGTTTCTAATGTATACCTTATAGTTATATTCGGGTTTATAACAACATTTATACTGTGGAACTTCTCTAATTTCTTCCACGCATACCAGGCAGAGATATTCCCAACAAGGATAAGGCCAACAGCAGCAGGAACTGTATACGCCGTTAGCAGGGTCTCAACGGCTATTCTAACCCTGTTTATAGTTGATATATTCCTTCCTCATGGTGTTATAGCTAGCTTCGGGATAATATGGGTATTCATTGCAATTGTAGTTTTAGATTTGGGGATTCTTGGGCCTAAAAGTTCCAGGGAACAGGTGGAAACCATAGCACAATAATTATAAATTTTTTTATTTTTACGTTATAATTACCATAAATATAATGTCTGTAAAAAATCAATCCTGGAAATGACAGTTATTAACAGTAAGAATAGTTATGTTGCCACTGCTATACAGGCGGTTGCCACAATCAAGGCAAACATTACGAGGTATACAGCCTCATTCTTTTTTGACAAAACGAGATCACCCATGATTTTCTTATTTCTTCCTATAATCCACAGCATTGTCATTGGAGCCACAAGGGTGAAAACAAAAAATATCAGCAAGTAAAGCACCAGAGAAATCATACTTGATGGATTTATAAACATGATTGCTATTGCTGCAGGTAAACTCTCGAGTATATAGACGAGCCAGTAGGAATTCTTTGAAATATTAAGGGATTCTGCAATTCCCCATGCACTTCCCAGTGATATGGCTATTAGGGCTATGAAACCTGCTCCTATAAGCCCAAATCCCAGTACAATAGGTGATAGGGATCCGGCTATTGGCGTCAGTACACTGCCAAGTTCTCCTGGCGTTGAGAAAAATGATGCATGTGAAGCATGTGGTATCCCAGCAAAGGCCATCTGTGCAATAATCATAAGTAATTCTGTCATTATTGCACCTGCTAAGGTTTCCTTACGCATTATGGTCACTGATCTGGGCCTGCTTATTTTGATGCTGGTATTGTCGATGCCAGTCAATTTCAGGCCAGTTGCTGATGCCTGGAAGAATATCATAAAGGGCATTATCACAGCCCCAACATTAGCCGCCAGCAGAAAAAAATATCCGGAAGTGGGTTTTATCATTATTGGATTAGAAAGAGGAGATGACATGGATATGAAGCCACGAAGAGACAATGATAAGAGTAATGCAATTATTAGGAAAAATGACATTATGAGCAATGGTTTTTCAGCCTGGTTATATTTTTTCCGGGTAACTATCAATATGTGTATAAGATATATAGCTGGAATCGTATAATAAATGGAAAGGCCCATTATCTCGAGACCAATACCTATTCCCAGATATTCGATGCCATAGGTTACCATATCCGTTAATGCCATTGGCAATGCAACCAGAGATGCTATTTTCTTTCCGTAATTTTTGCGAATAATGTTTCCGAGACCATCTCTTGTGGCTATACTTATTCTGCCTGCAAGTTCCTGGACTATGTACAGGGGTATAATTAATACTAACATAAGCCAGATAAGTCCATATCCAAGAGTTGCTCCTGTCTGTGCAGCTCCAATATAGGATGATGCGTCCATATCCGCCATCATAACTAACCATGCAGGACCGAATAGAACTAATGTATCTCTGTTGAATAATTTTCTCCCTGTGTTAATATTACGCATATTCATTGCTTTGAACCTCAAATTATGTGGATATTTCAGTCTATGATGTATTTTTAAGTTAGCTTAAGTTTATATTTAAATATTTGTTAGGCATACCTAACTACTATGTTAAGAATTCATTTTATAAATTTTATAAAGAATTTTTAGTTTTAAATCCATTATTTAGCTAAACGGGCAGTTAAATCATTGGTTAAATGGAAAAAATTATATTTTCAACTTTTATTATCCGTCCTGACTGGTGTGAAATGTGGATGAATTAATTATGGAAAGTTTAATCAGCCGGATAAAAAACAACTTTCCAGAAATCAACATAAAAAAATTTTATGCAATAGAATCCGGCTGGATGAATTACATAATAGTCATTAATGATGCCATTGTATTTAGATTCCCTAAAACCAGGAAAATGGTTAAAAAATTTCAGAAAGAAATCAGGCTGTTGTCTATTCTTCATAATCCCCCAGTAAAAGTTCCAGAGTATGTATTTATCAGCAAAGATGAACCCGTATATGGAGGATATTACAAAATAAATGGTGTGCCGTTAAACAATTCTAAATCTCTGGGCAAGGGTATTTTGAGTGATTTTATAAGATTTTTAAATTATTTAAAATCCTATAATGGTTATAAATTCCATAGTAATGACATAGATATATACAATTACAAAACATGGAAATATTATGAAAACTCCCTGATACAGATGTTTTCTGAATCTTTAGCAGACCATATTAAAGAGTCATATTTCAATAATATAGTCAATTTAATGGAATCTGCTTTTTCTGATTTGGAACCTGATGACTTTTCCCTCATACATGGAGATTTATCAAATGGTAATGTAATCATCAACAGGAGGCACGACAGGATAAATGGCATCATTGACTGGTCTGATTCATGTTATGGGGATATGGCACTGGATATTGCAGCAATTGTTGACAATTATCCCATAGCTGCGCTTGATCCTTTACTTTTAAATTATGAACAAAAATTTTCTCACAGGGCAATTAAAAGAGTATTATTCTATCGCGCTGTTTCACCGCTTTATTATGCTCATTACATGGCGAGAACGGGAAATAACGATTTAAAAAATTACTGTGATCAGATTATTAATGGAAGAAAATATAAAATAAGAATGGGAGCGGCAGAGAAAATGCTAAAAAATAAATAAAATCCATGGTCAATGGGACCGTCCGAATTTGAATCGGAGTCACCAACACCCCAAGCTGGTAGGATACCAAGCTACCCCACGGTCCCTTACATTATGGATATCGAAATAGGATATAAAATTTTCAATAGCAGAAATACATTGTTATTCTGCCTTTCCTATTTTACTTAAATATCTAACAAAACTTCAGGAATAGGATATAATCTCATCCATCAGGTCCGCATTGGAAAGAATCATCCTTCTGCAGCAGTATCTTTCCAGTCCGAGGCTATCCATTATCCTGGATTTTTCCTCCCCTGTTGGGTCGTGGCCAGTATCTTTACGGATTTTCTTTGATTCTTCCACGAATTTTACATAGTCCGATCCTATAACCTTTCCACAGCTGAAACATCTTACTGGTATTATCATGATATCACCTATATGATTTCTGCCTCTTCGCCCTGGCTCCTGATCCCATAGGCTTCTTTGGCATTTTTCTTCTTATGTCGTTTACCAGCATCGTTCTGTCATATGTCCTGATATTGTTTTCAAGTTCCTGGTCATCGGAGAAATATTTCACTATTCCCTTTGCCATAGCTGTTCTGGCTGCGTCGGTCTGCCCGGTATTTCCGCCACCGCTTACCTTTATTTCAATATCTATTTCATTGGCCCTGTCTCCCAGTATCTTCAGAGGCTCAACGAGTTTATTCCTCAGAAGTTCTATAGGATAAAGTTCAACCGGTTTCCCGTTTATGAGGACTTTTCCATTGCCCTTGCGAGTAACCGCTCTGGCAGTTGCAGTTTTCCTCTTTCCTATTGTCAGTATTTCATTACTCATTGGTTCTCACCTAATATCTTTGAAATGTCTCCTAATGTTATGAATCCTGTTGCGTTGGTATTCATTGCCTTGTCTATTTTGACAAATTCCACATCTGCCAGTGATTTTGGTATCCCGCTGTATACCTTGCATTTTTTTAGTGCTTCCAGTCCCTTTGTCTTCTTTATGGGAAGCATTTCACTTATTGATCTTCTCATTATCTGATCCGGTGTCCTGGGATAATACGGACCTTTTCTTACACTGCCTATATTTCTTCTGTGGTTGAATTTTTCAAGAATGAACTTCCTGCTGCCTGTTATGGCTATTTTAGAAGCGTTCACTATTACTACTTCTTCCCCCAATAGAAGCTGCTTTGCCACATATGTTGAAAGCCTTCCGTAAATATGGTTGTCCCCGTCAATATATATCATATGTATCACTTTATAATTTTTAAATTTGTACCCTTGGGATTTTCATTGGCAAGATCCTTTAACTCTATGAACTCACTACCCGATTCGGCAAGCTTTGCTTTGGCCTTATCGCTGGCCTTCAAGGCAGAAATCCTGATCTTCTTGTGAAGTATCCCGGATGAAAGGAGATTTCCAGGTATAACCACTGTTTCCCCCTCAGAAACGTATCTGTCAAGTTTGCCAAGATTCACGTTTGCGTAATGGTTTCTTGAAGAATTTAATCGAGAGGCAATATCGCGCCAGAAGCTACTCTGGCTCTCCCTCGATCTTTCAAGCAAATTATTTATCACGTCTATTAAATGGACGCTTGTCTTTCTCTCTACTTTGATCGACATACGTCCATATTGATAATTAATTAATAAATTTATTGAATGTAAAAAGTAATCTCAGTTGAGGCTTTTATTCTTTGGTTCCGGTGCAAGTTTGAATGTTATGGAAAAACCTATGATTTCAAACACAACAAGGAACATCAAAACGTATGTAAATGGCAATGTAAAAAGGATTATTGGAAATGCTAAAGTTCCTACAATTGCGCCGATTCTGGAAACGGAAGTGGCAAAACCCATAGCTGTTCCCCGTATCCTTGTTGGGAAAATCTCTGCGGGATAATCATAGGTAAGATTTGTGGGTCCCATATTATGGAAAAGATGCATTGTTGCAAATGAGAAGAATGTAAGGAGAATGCCCAGTGCCATAAAATTTGAAACTGCGGCAAAAATTGCAAGTGAAACTGCAGCACCGGCGAAACCGATGAGTTCCAGGCTCCTTCTGCCAGTTTTTTCTACATAGTACATGCATATAAGGAACCCGATAAACACCGGCAATTCCTCAAGCAACGTTGCAAGGACTACCATAATAATACTGGAATTGCTGTATGCAAACGCGGATGGTGTATATTCCCAAACCCCGTAACTTGAAACATCATATGAAAACCATGCTACTGACACAAAAATAGTATAATAAAGGTATTTTTTCGAGAAAAGATCGCTTATTTTTGAATTGCCCTTTTCAACAACAGGAAGTTCATCAACGTTAACCCCCGCCGATTTGCCAAGATAATTGGATGATTTCAATGCTTCACTGTTCTTTCCCTTACCTGTGAGCCAGAATGGGCTTTCAGGAAGATTTCTACGTGACAGTATGACAAAAAAGGGAATAATAGCACCGGTAAGATAGAGTATTCTCCAGTTAATAGATATGGGTATGTAAAGTATAACCGGAATTGCAACAAGAAGCAGTGCTACTCCACCAATTGTCCATGAAAATATGTTGAAAACGAGAAACTTTCCCCTTTGTTTTTTGGGTGAAAATTCTGCCTGGATTGAAGAACTTATAGGATAATCTGCCCCTATTCCCACACCTGCTAAGATCTCGAATATGATGAATTCTGTTATATTAGTTGAAATGCCACTGAGTATGAGAAACACCATAGTTATTACAAGATCATATTCGTATATCTTCTTTCTACCGTATTTATCTGAAATATTTCCCAGTATTATGCTTCCGAAGAACATACCTATGAAAAGTGCGGAACCCATAAATGATATGTAATAAACATAAAATGGTGTTCCAGGGAACAGATCAAAATAATCACGCATATAGAGTATGGCGATTGAATATATTGAAAGCACATATCCATCCATGAAAATCCCCATTGAGGAGAGGAATGTAATTTTTAGGAGAAATGGGCTTACGGGGAGTTCATCTATTCTTTTATGAACAGAAAGCATCTTAATCCATCACGTATTTTATATATAATGATAAAGTTTGCCAAATAGTTTTATTTTATCCTGTTTATAGTCTGCCGCAGGATCCCCATGATCTTGAAGAATTCTGAATCCGTTATATTTGCCCTGGCTATTATGCGGTTAAGCATATTCATGAGTGTCTCTATTTCTGGTTCATTATAATCTATTTTCCCAAGAAGTTCTTCTATCCTGCCGGAAAGGGTATCTATTTTATCCCGATCTATAATATCGTGAGTTATTGTGGCATTGCCTGAATAGTTATACTTGATCATTTCATAAAGTATTATGGCAACAGCATGTGATAAATTGTAGACAGGGTACTCCGGATTCCCTATAATTTTTATGAAGAAATTACACAGGCCAAGTTCTTCATAGTTTAAGCCATTATCCTCCCTTCCAAATACCAGTGCAACTTTTTTCCCTTTCAGACCATTATTAGTCCAGAAATCTTCCGGACCGGTGGGGACACGGCGAAATTTTTCCCCAGATTTGGAAATATCTGAAGTCCCGGCAATGATTTCAAAATCTTTTACTGCTTCTTTAAGAGTATTAAATGTCTTAGCATTTTCTAAAATATAGCGACCATGCATGGATCTATACATGGCTTCTGTTTCTACAGGAGTTTTGACTATTCTAAGGTCGCTTATTCCGCTATTTGCCATTGATCTTGCAACAGCCCCTATATTTCCCTGATATTTGGGCTCAACAAGCACAACAGAGATAAATTTATCAAGTTCCAACATTTACTGTGATTCTTTTACGTTGTCCTTGGGTTTTTCCTTGCTTTCTTCTGTTTTTTCTTCACTTTTTTCTACAGGAGCATTTTCTGTTTTTTCTTCACTTTTCTCTTCTTTCTTGTAAGTCTCCTTTATAACTATGTCCTTGCCAGGTATATATTTTCTTATATCATTTACGATTTTGTACTTGGCATCTATCCAGTTCACATCAAACTTTGCTTCTTCTGGAATCTGTATGCCAATAGAGTCGTTTTGAATTTTCACCACAAAATTCTCTGAATCAGAATAGTCCATGTCTATTATTGCATTTATTTTTCCTGCGAGGTCATCTATTACCTTAACAATCTGATACTTATAATATAAGTCTTTTCCAGCCAGTTCATGATTATAGTCAATCAAGACTCTACCAGGAGTCACAGTAATAATTTTGCCTACTTTATTATTTATATTCACTTCTTTTCCGATTTCCGGATTGATTTTATTCCTCTGGAATTCTCTCATGGGAACAACTTTGATATTTTTGTTGTCTCTCATACCATATGCATCCTTTGCCGGAACCACAACTTCGTATTCCTTGCCTATTTCTGCCTCCTTAAATGAATCGTTAATTTCTTTAAAAAGACCTTCTGTGCCTATAACAATAACAGCATTTTTATACTTCTTCTTGTCATCGAATATATTATCCTGTTTGGCTAAATCTTCCTTGCTGGTTGAAATTAATTTTTTTTCCTGTCCTGCTCTCATTTCGAAGCTTAGTTCTATGAAATCCCCATCATTCATCAATAATCACCGATAATTTACTGTATGGAATTATTAATTTCTATTTATATTTATTGAAAATAGGGATATTGAATACTGTGACCATGAAAATATCTATAATTTCATAAAATTTAAAATACTTTCATATATTGTATGAATGATTTATTATGAAAATATATATCAACGGAATTTGGAAAGAGTCTTCCAACAGTAGCACCCTGAATAAATACAATCCCAGCACAGGTGAGGTCATAGACACATTCCCTGCAGCCACAAAGGATGATGTGGATGAAGCCATGGACGCTTCTGAATCTGCTTTTCTATCATGGTCCGATCTGGGTACTGCTGAAAGGGCAAAGATTCTCTTTAAGGCAGAAGAGTTAATAATACAGAAAAGAGGGGAACTTGAAAACCTGCTTACACTGGAAGTTGGAAAAATCAAAAGGGAAGCAGTAGATGAGGTTAATGGCGTTATTGACCAGATACAATACTATGCCGAATTTGAAAGAAAGCTGACAGGGGACATAGTGGAAGGGTCGAATTCAAAGAGAAAAATCTTCCAGTATAAGGTTCCATATGGTATAGTAGTTGCAATAACCCCGTGGAATTTTCCTGCCGCAATGGTAGTTAGAAAGTTAGCACCGGCACTGCTGACAGGAAATACTGTGATACTGAAACCAAGTTCTGATACGCCACTCACCGCCCAATGGATAGTCAATAAATTCATAGAGGCTGGAATTCCTAAAGGTGTTTTGAATTTTGTGACTGGCCGGGGATCTGAAATAGGAGATTATATAGTAAACCACAGGAAGGTTGGGCTCGTAACCATGACTGGCTCAACGTCTATTGGCCAGAGAATAATGCAGAATGCATCTTCCAATATGGCGAAACTGATTCTAGAGCTTGGCGGAAAAGCACCGTTCATGGTATGGAAAGATGCTGACATAACAAGGGCATTGAAAAGCCTTGTGTGGGCTAAGTATCTGAACGTTGGGCAATCGTGCATAGCAGCTGAGAGATTATATATACATGAGGAAATATATGATAAATTCATGTCAAAGTTCTTAGCCGTCACAAAGAAATTGAAACTGGGAAATCCAGAAACATCGGATGTTGGTCCTCTAATAAACAAAGCGGCTCTTTCCGGAATGGCCAAAACCGTAGATAGTGCCAGAGATTCAGGATATAAAATACTGACAGGGGGCAGTGCAGCTAATCTCCAGGGAAAATATAAAAATGGATATTTCTTTGAGCCAACGATAATAGAAAATGTTGATCAGAATTCCAGCCTGTTCCAGGATGAAATATTCGGGCCCATAATAGGCACAGAAAAGGTTTCAGGCATAGAAGAGCTTTATACCAAGGCTAATGATTCAAAATTCGGGCTGGCATCTTACCTCTTTACAGAGGATCCAGAACTTATGCTGGATGCTTCGGAAAAGATCAGATTCGGGGAACTTTACATAAACATGCCAGGCCCTGAAGCATCACAGGGATACCATACAGGATTTAGACTGACAGGCCAGGCCGGCGAAGGCAGCAAATACGGTATAAATGAATATCTTCAATTAAAGAATGTATACGTTGATTACTCAAAGAAGCCTTTGTACATAAATACCATAAACAACAGCCTTTTTGATGATTTATAAATTTATATTCCTGTAATAATGCCTGTATCAGCATCAATGCTGATTGTGATATTTTTATCTATCTTTTCTACAAGTTCTGCATTATACACAAGAGTTTTTCCTAAATCAAGGAATTTATCTATTATCCTGTTTGTAACATCTGATTTAATTATAATAGCCTTATATTTTGAATAATCAATTGTGTTTTCGTATTTATCCAGCAATATGATGTTTCCGTTTTCAGGTATATCGGGATCCACTTTTCCTGTGACACTGGTTCCTGCAGGATATCCTCTGCCCATGAAGCGACCAATGGAAAGCACCCGTATATTATTGGTTCCACCCAGATAGAGTGAGGGTGACCCAGAGACTACTATTGTTTTCTCTCCCGGTTGCAGGAATCCCAGCGGTGCAATTTTATTTATTATTTCATAAATATCCTCTTTCTGTGCATACTCATGAGGCAGTATAACCGGCACAACACCTTTCATAAGGTTTATGGACCTTGCAACCCATTCAGACTGTACAACTGCATAAATATCATTAACCGGCCTTATTGCCGATATTATTTTTGCTGTGTGCCCGGATCTCGTCAATGCAACAATTGAACTCACATCAATGGTACTTGACATAATTTTTACACCCTTTGCCACGGAAAATGCTATGGGATCTACCATGAAATTTTCTGGTTCAGGGAAGGATAGTGATTGGGACTCCACATACTTGGAAATCTCATAAAGGTATGTTACAGCTTCCACCGGATATTTTCCCATTGCAGTCTCCTCTGAGAGCATTACTGCGTCCGTATCGTCCAGTATTGCATTTGTTACATCAGATACCTCTGCCCTTGTAGGTGAATCTAAATTTACCATGGATTCAAGCATCTGTGTTGCAACTATGGTAGGCACTGCATATTTATGTGATATTTTTATAATCCTCTTCTGCGCCATGGCAACCTCCTTCAGTGGAAGTTCAACGCCTAGATCCCCTCTTGCAACCATGATAAAATCAGAAGCTTTTACAATAGATTCCAGGTTGTCATATCCACTCTTTGTTTCTATCTTGCTTATGATGTCACCGCGGCCGTTTCTATCATATATATAATCCTGCAGTTCGTATACATTTTCCCTGGATTGAACAAAGGAAAGGGCATAGAAATTTATATCATTCTTCAGGCTTTCCTCTATGAACATTTTGTCCCGATCCGTAAGAATTCCTAATTCGATGTATTTACCTGGAATGTTTACCCTTGACCTGTCATGCAGTGTTCCATTATCCATTGCCTGTGCCATTATTATCCCATTGCCTATTGATTCCACGTTGAATCTTACCCTTCCATCGTTTATGGCTATTAAAGTATCCTTGTCAATATAATCAGAAATTTTGTAATTTATGGATATGTCGGATTTAATCCCGGGACTGTCGGAAATCTGGTATATTTTTCCAGCCACTATGTTTAAAATTCCATCCTGAAACTGACCGGTTCTCAGTTCAGGACCTTTCAGATCTACCATTATTCCAAGTTTTTTATTGTGCTCTTTATTGATTCTATAGACGAGGCGGCTAACATCTGTGATATAGCCAGGTTCAATATGCGCTGTATTGATCCTGATTGTGGCCAGGCCCTTGTCGGCCATTTTTATAATGGTTGATTCGTCAAAACTTGCAGGGCCTATTGTGGCAACTATCTTAGTTTTTGTCATAAAAATGGATAATTCAGAATATAATAAGCTTATTGGTAGGATTATTATTCATATTATATCTTTTCCAGAAGCTGAATTCCTACAAGTTCTGCACTGTCCTCCATAATCTTTTTGAATACCTCTACTATTTTTATCCTTTTCTGCTCCTCTTCAGTGCCTACTATTGGACAGTTCAGGTAAAAATCATTGAAAGATTTTACAAGGTAAAGCATGTACCCTGCCATAATATCTGCCCTGAGAAAGTCCACAGAATTCTGTATATAATATGGATAAAAATATATTGCCTTGATGAGATTTTTTTCATATTCATTGTATTCTACTGAGGATTTTCCGCTTTTCCCCGAGCGAGAGATAAGGCTGCATGCCCTGGCATAGGCATACATTATGTATGGAGCAGAATCTCCCTCAAAATTAAGTGCTTCTTCCCACCTGAATGTTAAGGGCTTGTTTGCATTTATTTTTACGATATTAAATCGGATTGACGATGCTGCTATTGCCCGGCTTATCCTATCAATTTCGTCTTTTCCATAATCCGGCCTTTTTTCCTTTATTATACTGACAGATTCCTCAACGGTTTTTTCATATAGATCGTTCACCGTTATAATATTGCCCTTTCTTGTGGACATTTTTCCTGTATCCAGAGAAACAAAGCCATAGAACAGGTAATCGATTCTTGAGGGAAAATCTAGAAATTTATGAAGAACGTAGTCAAGGTTTTTTACATGGTCCTTATGGTCTTCTCCAAGAACGTCTATGATCCAGTCGAAATTTTCTGATTTAAACATGTGATATACAAGGTCCCTGGCAAAATATAGGGATGTGCCGTCCTGCCTTGTCAGAAATATTTTTTTGTCACCTATTTCTATATATTTTGCTTTTCCCTCTGATTTCAGGTTATCAGAAAGTGAATTGATAAGTTCATTAACATTGCCGTACATTATAAAATTTGATTCCCAAACATATGTTGAAATATGGATGCCGAGTTTTTCCAGAGAATCTGTTATGGATTGCAAAACAATAGATGCTGTTTTCTGTATTTCCTTTATTAGCTGGCTGTCCCCGTTTTCGTACCTTTCATCTAATGCCTGTACCTCTTTTTTGATATCGGGGTCTTTTTCAATGTTTGTGTAGATCTTCTGGTAACCGTCCAGAAGATTTTCCACAGTCATCTCCTCATCCCTATGATATTTTATATGTCCCAGATATAATGATATCACCTGTTTCCCGGAATCATTCACAAAGTACTGTGTGCATGACCTTGTGCCGTATCTGTTAATTATCCTGTAAATGGAGTCTCCTATTATTGAATTTCTTATTCTGCCCACATGTATTGGTCCGGTAGGATTTGAACTTGTATGTTCTATAAGCGCCTTGGAGGTATCCTGAAAAACGTTGGGGTACATGCCAAAGGTTTCAAGGGAATTGTCTATAGTATCAAGCATTTTTTCCGCCCTGATATAAAAATTTATGTAGTTTCCCTGCAATTCTATTTTATCTATGAAGTCCTTGCCCATAATTGATTTGATTTTAGAATAAACCTCCTCTCTGTTTTCCTTAAATTTGAATATTTTAAGTGTAAAATCACCGAAATTGCCATTTATGTCCATGTCATTGTCCTGTATACTGTATATTTTTTTAATTTCATCCAGTATAATTTTTCTGTAATCGTCAAAAAGAAGCATTATTGGTAATAAATTATATGTAATTATATTTTTTTATATTGTGTATAGTACAGGCATCATGAAATCGATTGTTAAATATAATACCTTGACATTATTACTCATGGAGAAGCTGGAAAAGTCCATAAATGGCAAAAACATAAAAATATACATAGGATCGGGACTGGAAAATGAGATTAACAGCTCTATGGAAAAATACATGAAAAATGTCTCCTTTGTAAGTTATGCCCTGAAACAGCTATATAAAAAGAAAATCAATGCCATATCCTCATTCAAATACTTTCTCAGGGATGGTGAAGCATCCAAATCAACGAAGTATTTCAATATTATTGTAAGAAAATTAATAAGCATGGAAATTGAGCGCAATAATTCCATATCCTATATTGGGGGTGGCACTCTTGGAGACCTTATCGGATATTCTGCATCTGTATATAAAAGAGGCATTCATCTTATAGGTGTTCCAACAACCCTTCTCGCACAGGTAGACAGCTCCATCGGGGGTAAAAATGCAATAAATTTCATGAATCTTAAAAATGCTATAGGGACATTCTATAATCCTGATGTGGTATTTGATGATGTGGATTTCCTGGTTGAATCAGATCCTACTATCTTACGGGATGGCATAGCCGAAGCCATAAAAATGGCCCTGGTCAGGGACGGATCATTCTTCGACTATTTTCTCAGGAATAACATAGATTCGGTTCACAATGCTGAAAGCCTTGAACATATAATATCAAGGAGCGTAAAAATAAAGCTGGATGTGGTCTCTGAGGATTTTTATGATACAAAAAAGGTACGTTATCTCCTTAATTTCGGGCATTCAATAGGACATGCCCTTGAATCCTATACCGGAAACAGGATATCACACGGAACTGCAGTTGCAAATGGAATGATACTGGAAAGTTATATAGCTTACAAATCCGGATTTTCACAGCCCTTTCATGATATAATTAGGACCGCTGTATCCGCCTATGGCATTCCATTAATAGATTTCAGGGATATTGAAACAGATCAACTCTTATCATACATAAAAAACGACAAAAAGGTGCAGGGGGGAAAACTCAATATGGTGATGTTGAATGGTTCAGGCAGGGCAGAAATTGGTGAGATAGAATTCTCGCAGCTCAGGCGCTACATTAATATTTACAGGGATAACCTATGAATTTTTCAGCATTGATCGGGAGCCCTGTGGGGCATTCAGTGGGACAGGATATTTATAACAGGATCTTCAGAAAGTATGGGATAGATTCCCAGTATCTTGCAATAGAAGTACATAGGGATAATTTACCAGGATTTTTTGACCTGGCCAGAGAGGTAATGGCAGGATTTAATATCACTGCACCCTATAAGGAGATATCATTAAAATTCATAGATCATGTGGATGAAATAGTTTCAGCTACCGGGTCGGTGAATCTGGTGAAGAACGAGGGAGGAAAATTATACGGTTACAACAGTGATTATGATGGTTTCCTTATGCTTGCCAGAAAAAACAACATTGATTTTTCAGGTAAAAGAGTTGTAATAATGGGATCTGGCGGCGCGGCAAGAACTATAACATACGCAATAATCCGAAATTATAATTCTGATATTAATATAGTATCCAGAAAACCCGGGAAAAAGAGTATTGCCGGAATAAATACAGTAGGATATGATGAGATTAATGATTACGATATAATTATCAACTGCACTCCCATTGGAACCTTTCCGGACACAGGGATGCCAATTCCTGCTAATCGCATAATTAAGGGAAAAACAGGTATAGACATTATATACAACCCTCTCAAAACCCCATTCTTAAAAGCCGTTGAGGCGAGAGAAGGAACCGCTGTAAATGGTGTTGACATGTTTATTGGGCAGGGCATAGAAACAATGAAAAAAATATATAATTTATCTATAGATTACTCAGAATTCCGTAATATTTTCTTTGAAAATCTAAAATGAGGGGTGAATATAATATGATTGTTAAAACTAATGGTGGACTTTCCGTCCTGTCTGCATTTATCAACGGTTATGGTGCAGCAGTATCAATAAACCTGCCAATGTATACAGAAATTAATCAAAATGAATTTGATATTTTCCCTACCGCTGAAGTTGCAGATACGGTAAATTTCATAAGGTCGATGTTTACATTGCCCGATAAATATTCAATAAATATAAGAAGCCAGATTCCAATGGGTATGGGACTCAAAAGCAGCAGCGCCATGACACTTTCAGTAATATATGGAATTTTGAAAATGAATGGTATCGATATGGATTCTGAGGATATATTAAAAATAGCATCTAAGGCATCGGTGCATAACAATACTTCAATAACAGGGGCTTTTGATGACCTATCAATAGCTTATTACGGGGGATTTTGCTTTACGGACAACGTCAGAAATAGTATCATATCAAGGCATAAAATCGAAGAGAAATATATTATTTTGGAATTTGGAAACAAAAAAACAGAGACATATGGAATGAAAAACATGGATTTTTCTGGATATAAAAATTTTTATGGAAGAATATTAAAACTCCTGAAAGATGGCTACATATACGAATCTATGATGCTAAATGGCCACATTTTCAGTGATGGATCTGACATTCCTGTAATAAACCATATGCTTGAAACTGGTGCAGTATACGCGGGAAGAAGCGGTAAGGGTCCTGCTGTGTTTGGAGTATATGAGACGGAGAGTTCTATGGAAAGTTCCTTTAAAGAGCTCATATCTGACGGTTTTCATGTTATAAAAAGCAGATTTAATAATACAGAAATTAATATATCTTAGCTATGAATGTAAAGATAAGAAAGGGAGAGATTTCTGGGACAATTTTTGCACCATCCTCAAAAAGTTTTACTCAGAGATATGTACTATATTCTGCTTTTTCCAACAGGCCCATAAAAATTAACAATGTATCATTTTCTGATGATGAGATAATATCAATAAAAATTGCAGAAACCTGTAATGCCTTCATTGTATATGATAAAAAAAGTATAAGGATAAAACCTGATTTTAGATGCCCGGATCGTATTTATGCTGGAGAATCAGGTACATCCTACAGACTTTCTCTGGGACTATTAGCAGCACGAAAATGCCAGACACTTATCACTGGTGAAGGGCAGTTGGCCAGAAGGCCTGTAGAGACATTGATAAATGCCCTGTCTGAAGCAGGCAGTAATTTTAACCGCTGTGAGGATGGATTTTACAGGCTGGATGCAGGTAACTCTTCTAATAAGCCGGTCAGGATTGATGGGAGCACAAGTTCCCAGTTCATAAGTGCTATGCTGTATTATTATTCCATTCTGGGAAGTGGAAAATTTACTGCAGGCAATATGGTGTCAGAAGATTATGTTAAAATTACAGAGAGTTGTCTCCGCAATTTTGGGGTTACAGTATATGGTAATGGTAATAACTATTCTATAACAACTGGCAATTATGATATAAAAGATATTGATATAGAAGGTGATTATTCCTCTGCTTCATACTTCATGGTTCTAGGTATATTTTCTGGCAATATAAAAATAAAAAACCTGAATGAAAATTCCCTTCAACCGGACCGGATTGTTGTGGATTTATTACGCAGGGCAACCGGATCCATAGATTTTCATAATGGAGAGCTTAACGTTGAGAAGGCAAATAATATGGGTGAAATTATAGTAGATGCCTCAGTATCTCCTGATATAGCGCCAATAATATCAGTAATAGGGATATTCTCGCCTGCAGGTGTGAAAATTTACAATTATCATAGACTAAAGACAAAGGAATCTGATAGATGGAAAGGGATAATTGATATGTGCCGTGCCTTTGGTGCCTCAGTTGTAACAAATGAAGAATTTATCTTCATTAAAAGGGATAGTATTAAAGACCCAGAATCTATAGCATTTACCGACCACCGGATGATAATGAGTGCGATAATAGCTGGAATAATAGCTGAATCCCATACCGAATATAAGAATGTAGAAAAAATAAACAAGAGCTATCCAGAATTTCTAAATGATATGAAAAGAGTGGGAATAAATATATCTTTTGATATGGATTTATATCACTAACCCTGAAATTTAAAGGTATTCTGGAATATAAAGATTAGATATTATAATATTAATATATAATATCTCATTATTTTTATCGATTTTATATAAGTTCATAAATTGAAAATCCTTAAATATTGCTAAGTGATTTAGAGTAGTCAACACAACCAATCTACAGCAAATAGATGGATATATGCACAAAGTGCAATGATGAAATCTATATTCCAGGATTGGGACAGATGAAGTTCTCATCATATGATGAGTTCCGATATGTAAGGCAAAGCCGCTAATTTCTTATTAATAAGAGTGGAGGTAGGATTAACTCCGGTTGATCCTGCCGGCGGCCACCGCTATCAAGTTCCGACTAAGCCATGCGAGTCAAGGTATCGTAAGATGCCGGCAAACTGCTCAGTAACACGTGGATAATCTAACCTTGAGTAAGGGATAACCTCGGGAAACTGAGGATAATACCTTATAATTGCTTAAAACTGGAATGTTTAAGCAATAAAAGTTCAGACGCTCAAGGATGAGTCTGCGACCTATCAGGTAGTAGGTGGTGTAATGGACCACCTAGCCTCAGACGGGTACGGGCCCTGGGAGGGGTAGCCCGGAGATGGACTCTGAGACATAAGTCCAGGCCCTACGGGGCGCAGCAGGCGCGAACACTGTGCAATGCGCGAAAGCGCGACACGGGGAGCTTGAGTGTCTTGGCATAGCCAAGACTTTTCTCATTCCTAAAAAGCATGAGGAATAAGTGCTGGGTAAGACGGGTGCCAGCCGCCGCGGTAACACCCGCAGCACAAGTGGTGGTCACTTTTATTGAGCCTAAAGCGTTCGTAGCCGGTTTTGTAAATCTTTAGATAAAGCCTGAAGCTTAACTCCAGAAAGTCTGAAGAGACTGCAAGACTTGAGATCGGGTGAGGTTAAACGTACTTTCAGGGTAGGGGTAAAATCCTGTAATCCCGGAAGGACGACCAGTGGCGAAAGCGTTTAACTAGAACGAATCTGACGGTAAGGAACGAAGGCTAGGGTAGCAAACCGGATTAGATACCCGGGTAGTCCTAGCTGTAAACATTGCCCATTTGATGTTGCTTTTCCGTTGAGGGAAGGCAGTGTCGGAGCGAAGGTGTTAAATGGGCCGCTTGGGAAGTATGGTCGCAAGACTGAAACTTAAAGGAATTGGCGGGGGAGCACCGCAACGGGAGGAATGTGCGGTTTAATTGGATTCAACGCCGGAAAACTCACCGGGAACGACCTGTGCATGAGAGTCAACCTGACGAGTTTACTCGATAGCAGGAGAGGTGGTGCATGGCCGTCGTCAGCTCGTACCGTAGGGCGTTCACTTAAGTGTGATAACGAGCGAGACCCACATCTTTAATTGCAAATGTATATGAGAATATGCATGCACTTTAGAGAAACCGCCAGCGCTAAGTTGGAGGAAGGAGTGGTCGACGGCAGGTCAGTACGCCCCGAATTTCCCGGGCTACACGCGCATTACAAAGAACGGGACAATACGTTGCAACCTCGAAAGGGGAAGCTAATCGCGAAACCCGTCCATAGTTAGGATTGAGGGCTGTAACTCGCCCTCATGAATCTGGATTCCGTAGTAATCGCGGGTCAACAACCCGCGGTGAACATGCCCCTGCTCCTTGCACACACCGCCCGTCAAACCATCCGAGTTGGTGTTGGATGAGGTTTAATTCGAGAGGGTTAAATCAAATCTGATGTCGGTGAGGAGGGTTAAGTCGTAACAAGGTATCCGTAGGGGAACCTGCGGATGGATCACCTCCATGTGAAAGGCAGCTTTGCCTTACAAACTTTTTATTTTTTTGAACTGATATTTTATAATTGGATATATTTTGGAATTAAATTTAATAGAAATCATAGTGTTTAATTACTTTGTTTTTAAATTTTAGAAAAGATTTTATTTTATGTTTATCTTATCTATATAATGGACAAAGGCATCGAGGGGAAACTCGTTGAACAGCAGGATAAAATAGAACGAAAATTTCAGGGCATTGGTAAGGGCAAATATGCCCGTATACTGAAAATGGCCAAGAAACCCAATGGAAATGAATACACAAAGGTAGTATTGATTGCCGGTTCCGGAATAATCCTGCTTGGACTAATAGGGTTTATTATATATTATATAATGCAGATAGTGTTTTAGGTGAATTTAATGATGGAATATGACTGGTTAACATCGGATATACCCGATACTGTCAATGCTGGATGCGATAAGAGAATCAAGAAATTAGAAGAAAAAGATGACAGGGAAAAAATTGTTCCCATGAATATTTCAATAAAGAATATACAGGGTTCTAAAAGAAAATTTAATGTGAATATCAGTACTTCACTAAGACTTAAGGATCCTTCCATAGAATGGAAATTGAAGTTGAAAGATAATTACACGCTATCCAGCAATAAAAACGTTGAAATAGAGTATGAATTTGAACTGGATGGAAATAAAAAAAGGGACCTGGGCTTAGAGATAGATACGCCCATAGGCGGATACGAAGGCGATGAACTTGCTGTGGAACTGTCAATAAAATCTGAGGATGGTATAAACAGCTATAATAAGGATTTCAAGGTAGTTCTTGTTCCTGTAATTAAAATAGCAAAATGCACAATAGGAAAGGAACTCGACATCGCAATAGATCTTTCCAATCATGCTGAAAGGGATAAGGAAGAACGCAGAGAGGGAAACCAGAATGCTGAAAATGAGGTTATGGCTGTAATGTCTCCATATGAGATAAAGGGTTATTTCTTTATTGAGACCATGCATGCTGACAGAGTTGAAGTGCTGTCAAAATCAATAAGAGGTTTTAAGGGATTTGTTACAGGGGATATAGATATATCCGAGATAGAAAAATACCTCACACCAAAGCCTGCAGTTTCTGGGCTGGAAATGGGATCACTGGTGGAAATAGTGGAAGGCCCATTCAAGGGTGAAAGGGCAAAAGTTACGGCAATAGATGCTGCAAAGGAGGAGGTAACAGTACAGTTAATAGAATCCATGGTTCCCATACCTGTAACCGTCAAGGCTGAGGCTATTAGAAATATGGATAAAACATGATAACAAAATCTAATTCAAGGGAATCTGAAAAAGCGTTTATCGATAACATTAAAAATTTTTTTGCCAACCCAGAGGTTATACTTCCGAAATGTACAGACAGCTGTTTCATGTGCCCCATAAAAGGTTATGAAAAGAAAATACAGAAAATGAAGGAGTCTGGAAATTATGGAAAGTATTATAATTCTGCTGACCAGTTCCTTGCAGGAATTTCTGAAACATACAGGATACTGGAAAATGAAAAAGCCCCTCTCATGGGAGTTATAAAGACAAATTACGGTTCGGTCAATTACTGTAAAAGAGGAAAAGCTGATGAACTTATAATATCAGGGATACAAAACTATGATAATGATATTTACAGGCTTCTGGCATTTACTAATACAGTTAAATTAAAAAAATTAAGGGTATATTCCACTAAGAATTATTTTACAGCAACATGTAGGGAAAAAATTGATAGTGATTTTATATCAGACCTTCTGAGGGAAGAGAATATACCCTTTGAAACACAGGAAGGAAAAATAGTACTGGGAACCTCGGGAAATAAGATAACTGTATCCGTTTATAATGCTGTGCTGGATGTCTATGAAGATTTTGACCATAACATAGTCTTCATAATGCTGAAACATATGCTATTACCTGATATTCCATTTAAAATACAGTCAGACTTCATGGATTTTATACCCGATAATCCAGAGATCATAAATGAATTCATACAGAAGAGGATTAGCACTAAACAGTTAATTACTCACTTAAGAAAGGACAAGATCAATTATGCCCTGAAAAACAATTATTACATTATAGATTACCAGAAATATGATATTGACCAGTTTCTGGACAAACTTGAATTTGATGAGGAATTAAAACCCTTCATCCGGGAAAAAATAGCCTCAAAGGGATTCGTGCTTGAATCGCCAAGCCAGCGTAAGGTACTTGAATATCTTTTCCCGAAATATAAAAACGAGATAGTAAAATTAATGTATGACCTTACGGACTCTGAAATTAAGTCCCTGAAGGGAAACCCAGTGGAGGTTATAGAAAATGCAAAGCTCTTGAAGAGCAAGAAATCCATGGAATCAAAAATTATGGATCCGTGGTCAGAGAATTCAAAGTATTTAATAGATTTGATTACATATTATTTTAATTATGGAAAATCCGACTCAATAAAATTCGGCAGAAAGAACATGTATAATGATATTCAGAAATCCATATACTATGCCTTTTTGAAAGCTGTTGGGAATGAGGAGGAGTGGATGTTCAGTGAAAACCAGATTCTGCTTGGAAAGAGGATATATGAGTATGTTGACGATATGGTGAATAACCAGGACGTGAACGATCAACTGAAGAAAATAAAGGGGATAATAGGATAATGTCCAGGCATATACTATCAAAAAAGGATTACAGAGCTTTCATGGAAAAACTTGAGAAATTTAATATAGATGGAACATCCATGGCGAATATAGAGGTAGAGACAAATAAGAAAAATGAG
>NZ_KI542697.1:0-1836 GCF_000496155.1 Ferroplasma sp. Type II | reverse complement strand
TATAATGGCAAATAAAAAGGGAGAAGCAGTGGAAATACTGCATTATCTGAATGACAGAATTATGAAAGAATTTTAACATATAAGCGGGAAGTTCCCTTTCGTTAGAGAGGGGATGAAAGTGCAAATTTTATAGTCTATTAAGTTATTATACAACTATGTCACCATATAATCTGGATAAGGGTCAGCATTCAGTGTACTCTTTGTATTACCACTTTATTCAGGTTGTAAAATACAGAAAGAAAGTATTTTTAAATGATGCAATAGTTGATTTTCTAAAAATGAAGATAAGGGAAATATCAGAAACATTCAATGTTGATGTACTGGATATAGAATGCGATAAGGATCATTTCCATATGCTATTCAAGGCAACGCCATTATTAAATATCACAAAATATGTAAATGCAATAAAGACAATAACATCAAGGGAAATACAGAGAAACTTTCCCGATGTTAAAAATGAATTATATAATAATGAATTCTGGGCTCCTTCTTATTTTTTGGCAACATCAGGCCAGGTTACATTAGATGTTTTAAAAGAATATGTAGACTCACAGGAGGCAAAAAGGCATGAGGGCTTATAAATTCAGAATATACCCGAATAAAGAGCAAATCAAAAAGATAGATTATATTCTTGATTTATCCCATAATTTATACAATGCAATGTTAGAACAGAGAAAGATGGCATATGAATTAAAGAAGGATTTTTATTATAATATAAATGTTAATTATACATACCAGCAGAATCAATTACCAGAGTTAAAAAATGAATTCCCTGAATATAAATATATATATTCACAGGTACTTCAGGATGTTGCAAATAGGTTAGACAAAGCATATGATAATTTCTTTAGAAGAATAAATGAAAAGGAAAAAGGTAAAAAAATAAAAGCAGGTTTTCCAAGATTTAAATCAAAGAAAGTATACAAATCATTTACATATACACAATCTGGATTTGAAATATTAGATAAAACACATTTAAAATTATCAAAAATAGGAAAAATAAGAATGTTCAAGCATAGAGAAATCAATGGAGAAATAAAGGGATTAACAATAAAAAGGGAGAATACAGGAAAATACTATGCTATATTCACTGTTAATGAAAATAATAATATAAATTATTCACTGATTCCTGATAAACCAGTAGGTTTCGATTTAGGATTGTTATCATTAATAAAAACAAGCAATGATGAAGATATAGAACCACCAAAATATTTAAGAAAATCGGAAAAGAAATTAAAAAAATTGCATAGGAGTTTATCAAGGAAAAATAAAGGATCAAAAAACAGGGAGGAAGCAAGAATACAATTAGCAGGGATGGATAATCATATTTCAAATCAGAGGAATGACTTTGCACAGAAATTATCAAATAAATTAATAAAAGAATATAATTTTATAGCATTTGAGGACTTAAATATAAACAATATGGTTAAAAACCATAAATTGGCAAAGAGCATAGAGGATGCGTCATGGGGTAGCCTTATAAAAGATATAATTTACAAGGCTGAGAGTGCCGGTAAATCATATATTAAGGTTAATCCTAAATACACATCAATGAAATGCTCAAAATGTGGAAATATAAAAAATGATTTAACATTGGATGATAGAACATATCATTGTGATGTATGTGGTATTACCATTGATAGGGATTTAAATGCGGCAATAAACATATTAAATGATGCTATAGATAAGATATTTAAAATGTTTATAATAAAACATAAAAAAAAGAGTAGGCACGGACTGTCGCCGATTTTATGCCCGTAGAGGCTCAACCTCTGCAATGCAAGTTGAGTTGTGAAGCGGGAAGCCCCATGCGTTAGCCTGGGGAGGATGTCACTA
>NZ_KI542696.1:0-11345 GCF_000496155.1 Ferroplasma sp. Type II | reverse complement strand
CATGGTTAAGGAAATCACTGGCACCGGGGGATAAATCATCCATATAATCTCCTCTCTCAGTATCCTCTAATTTTATAATGTTATATCCCATATCGCATAAAATCCTTGTTGTTATGGCACCGGGAATTAACCTTGTGGCATCAATAACTGTTTCCATAAAAAAGTATAGTATTGTGGTATATAATTTGTTCAGAAAATAATCAATCCCTTGAATTTTGGTTTAATTCCATTGCACGTCTGTATGATCCCAGTACTGCATTGGCTATGGCAGTTCTCACATTAGCCTTCTCCATTTCATATATTCCGGCCGCAGTAGTCCCTCCAGGAGTCATCACCTCATCCCTTAAATCGGATGCTGATAACCCCCTTTCCTTCATGAGCAGCATGGTATTAATGAATGTGTCTATTACAAGCTCACGTGCCTGAAATTTTGGTATGCCCGCCAGTATCCCGGCATTTATCATTGAATCTGCCATAATGGCTACAAAAGCAGGTCCACTGCCGCTTAGCCCTGTTACCGCATCCATGTATGATTCGTTTATTTCAATAGCGGATCCAAAGCCTTTCAGCACCTTTTCTAATATGGCTATATGTTCTCTGTCAAGGTTTTTGTAACTGTATGCAGTGACGGATTTCTGTACCAGCATAGGTATATTGGGCATGCCCCGGGCAACCATGGACTCCCTGAGAACATCCTCTATGTGCGATAATGTTACACCGGCCATGAATGATATTACAAGCTTGCCTTTCACCGCATTCTTTATTTCATTCATTACAGAATCAGAGATATTAGGTTTTATAGTGAGAAGAACTATATCTCCGTATTTTGCATTATCCACATTGTTTTCAAAAATCTTGAATCTGCCTTTATTCCATTTTTCTAACTTTTCGAATGATCCTGAACTGAGAGAAACCTCAAAATCATTTTTTATTCCTTCTGCAATTGAGCGGCCCACTACGCCCAATCCTATAATTGAAGCTTTCATTGCCAATAATTGGAAGATATTATATTATCTTTTTCGATTACACACACACTCTCCGCATGTGTTGAGAGCCAACACTTAATTTTCCTCTTTCACCAATATTATGTCACTTTTCATGACTGCATGCCTGCAGAACCTTATGATATGCAGCATCCAGTGCTACAGGAATCGTCCATTTTCACAGTGATAGCATCTCTTTATGTGATTCGTGGCCATAGCCATGGCTGTTACTCTTCCTTCTCCATCCTCTCAACCCAGAATTTGCTTTCAACTTTATCCAAAATCACCGGTTATTGATCCCCATCTCCCCCTTTTCATGCCTATTACGAAATCCATGAATATGAGCCATGTCAGTTCCGAAAGCCTTCTCATGAGATTTATGAGAATCCACAGGTTATAGAGCAGTACTGAAAAATAGAATATGAAATATCTCACGCCAATGTCGGGGGAATGTGTCTTCTCCTCAAATACCATCTTCTCTCCATAACCATTCTCAATACTCCACCTTTCCCGGTATATCTCTGCAAGATTCCCGACATTGTCCTCAGTGACCTCAATATTTGCGTAAAAGCAGAAATCATGAAGTTTTCCGTCCCTGTGGTATCTCACATGCACGAAGTTGGCTTTAGCCACCTCTTTCCCTGAATCTATGCTGTCATTCACAACAAGGAATGACAGATCATTCTTTGCAGAGTAATGCATCTCCTCTTTCTTGAACCTCAACACCTTTGGATTGTCCTTTGCAGGTACAATGTATTTCATCCCCATGATATCTATATCATTCATCACACCTGCATCCAGGTAGCCACGATCCATGAGAATGATGTTGATCTTTATTCCAAGATCCACTGCATGCCCAATAAGTGTCCTTACCTCCATGGAATTGTCAATGCCGTCAAGCTGATCACGCCTCATGACTGAAAGTACAAACCTCTCACCCTTCTTCACAGATTCCAGTGTTGCAAATCTGTATGCCTTGTCTGTACCCCTGAACTTCTTCGAACCCACAGCTATGAGGTATCTGCTGTCGGTACCGTAATATGGATGGTCATGTTCGTCTATGGCAACATTCACAGATGTTGAGAAGGCACCAATGGAGATTGCCTTCTTAACGATGAGATCCAGCAGTGACTGTATCTTCTCTATTCCAGTTCTCACTGTTTTCCCGCTCTTACCCATATCAGATCCTTTTCTCCTGTGTGAACCGGATTCGGAGGCAATTCCCTTTAACAGCCTGAACATGGTATCACCTGAGGGTGTTCTTGTATTTCCGTAATTCCTTATGTATGTCTCAACATACAGATGATCCGCAATGGCATTCCTCAGTGTTCCTGATACATCGCCTTCAGTATAGATTGACCTTCTCTTGATGGTGGGTGTGAACATGATCTTCATAGCTGAGGAGAAAAATTCTTTTGTATCCTTTACATTACATATCGGGGGGTTATTTTGTTGTTTCATAATACAATATTAATCCCCCAAATTTTAACTTGTCTGCCATGATGGATAAGCAATCAGAACCTTCTGTATCGTAATAAACTACATTGCCGGTGAATTATGCATGTCTGATCCGGTTGGACATGCGGAGAGTGTGACACAATGCAAATCTTTAATAGCACAAATTTGCATAGTATACTATGTCCCTCTTAATAGCATTAATTGTTTTATTAATTGCAATAGCCATCCTGTCCATACCCATGTATATTGCATCACTTATAATAGTAAACAAGTCAACAGCAACCTTCGGGAGTGCCGTAGTAGCAACAGTAATAACGGCACTTATACTTGTATTTCTGTCCATAGCACTTCACTTTCTCCTTGCACCACTTGCAGTCTTTGGAACCTTCCTGGCATTTTTAATTACCCTATTTATTATTCTATATGCTTATAGTTCAATTTATGATATAAGCATGGCAAGAAGCTTTATTCTGGCCGTTATGGAAGTAATTATGTGGTTTGTATTCTTCATCTTCACTGGAATACTGGGTGCCTTTTTCCTATTCATTTAAAATTTATGACAGTAATAGGATATCATTTACCACCTGTGCTGCTGTCTCAAGAGGGCCATCATGTTTTTCAAATACTGTAAGGTCATCATTGTTATCGGTTTTCTCAAGATACCCCATTGAAAGTGAATCCATTGCGGCCAGTGAATCACCGGATTTTATGCTGAATATTTTTGACTCAACAACAGGTTTTGGACCCGGTATAATGTGTGAAAGTACCCTATATATTTCACCGGAATTTCTCATATAGTCTATGTTGCCCAAGTTTTCTATCCCTTCATATTTTACGTCATTTAGTGTGTAATCTAACCCGAGAAGAGCGTTGGCTATAATGACAGTCTTTCTTGCCCCATCCAGTCCATTAGTATCATCGTGATAGTCTGTTTCGGCTATTCCCATGTTCTGGGCAGTTTTTATGGCCTCGTTAAAGTCAACGTTAGCCATAAGCTGGTTAAGGACAAAATTGATAGTAGAACTTACCTGGCCTTTAAACTCCAGAATATTTGAGGATTTCAATGAATACCTGTTAAGGTTAAACAAAGGCACTCCCCCGCCTACAGCTGATTCATAAAGTATGTGTTTCTTATGTGCAACTGATGATTCCATAATTTCTTTCCAGTGAAGAGCCAGGGGTGCCTTATTTGATGTGACTATGTGTTTTCCGCTTTCAAAGGCATTTTTGTACATGCGCATGCCTGCAATGCCATCCTTTGTTGCTGGGGACATGTCAACAATTATGTCTGATGGCAGTGAATAAATATCATCAATTTTTATTACCTCTGCAGCCTCATCAAGTTCTTTTCTTTCCTTGTACATTAAAACCTTATCAAGATTGAGCCCCTTTTTATTATAAATTGTAGTTTTTGAATCCGATACTGAGATCACATTAATATCGGAACCAAATTTGTTCTTGAAATACCCACGATTTTCATTTAAAATACCTACTACAGCCTTTCCTATGTGGCCCAAACCAACAAGAGAAACATTCATTCCTGCTAATTATAACTTATTTTATAAAACTTCTTATGCGATTTTATAAAATATAGTTTTATCCAGTTTCACTCAATGTGAAACAATGAATTTTCGAGAAAATATTAACATTATCAAATTTACCTGTAAATATAATACCTGGCCTTGATAACAATAAATAAAGCATATACTGGCAAGAGTCTACAATCCCAAAACTGAGCGTAAATTGGATAGATTAAATTATAAAATGAAAAGGTTAAAGCCTTCCGTTAAAACATGGATGAAACAACAAGCAATTAAAACTATAAAAAATGCATGATTTGCTGTCTGATATAGGGACATTGTTACACCAGAGGAATCATACATAAAAAGAAAAATAGGTAATAAGATCAAAACACAGAAATTTAGAAGGTATATAAAGAAAGTAATTTCATGAGATAATATGACCATAAATTTACAATAAAAATTAAATATAATAGTGATATATAAAGCATATTATGATTTTAGTGACAAATGATGATGGCTTTAATGCTGTTGGCATAAAACAGCTATATAAGAATGCTTCCATAGTGGATGAGGCAGTTATGGTGGCACCGGACAGTATGAGAAGTGCCTCTGGAATGAGTATTACCTTTACAAAACCCATGAGAATACAATCACTTGAAAGATATGGAATTAACGGGTATTCTGTATCCGGTTACCCGGCAGATACAATTACAGTAGCACAGAATGTGATACTGAAAAACAGGAAGATAGACCTTGTGGTTAGCGGTATTAATTTGGGTTCCAATATATCTCTGCGCTCAATATATGCCAGCGGAACAATATCCGCAGCAATCGCGGCTGCATTGAAGGGTATAAAGTCTATGGCATTTTCAATGGTGACAGATCAGATAAACTCCAATGACGATTCTGATTTTTACAAGGCAGGAATATATTCAAGATATATAATAGAGGCGTTCAAAAACGTTGGATATCCTGAAAATGCTGATATATTAAACATAAACTTTCCGGAAAAGATTACAGATGAAACAAAGATAAAGGTAGTCCCCATGGCACAAAATGTATTCCATGATTATCTTGAACACAACAAAGACCCAAATGGAAAAGATTACTACTGGCTTGGGAATACGATAGAAAAACAGGATGACAAAAACACAGACTACTATGTATTGATGGAAGAGAACAATATTTCTGTCACGCCCCTCTCCATACATGGACATACTGTAACAGATTATGAGCCCACAAAGAGATTTTTTGCTGAAATAACAAAAAATATTCTTGAAAATGAAGATGGCATAATATAATTTTTACATTCAAAAGAATACTGGCCGGTCTATATCATGCAAAAACCTGGAGGATACCTGTTTCACTGACAGAACTTACACATACATATGGACTTATATTATCTCCGTTAGGCTTGAATTCTCTTTTCTCCACTGATGCTTTTCCATAGTAGTTAAAGCCTTATTCAAACATTCTATTCCAGAATTTATCCACATCATAAACTTAGTGTGATTCTTTCTGGCAGATTTATGTGTGAGGCAATAAAATGCAACATATATATGGTTGAAATTTATAAACCAGAATGATAGAAATCCGGAATCTTGAAAAAGAATACGGAAAGAACCAGAAAGCACTGGATTCCATAACACAGGATCTGGAGGGTGGCATAGTTTCCATAATAGGAAGGAACGGTGCAGGGAAGACTACATTATTAAGAATATTATCAACCCAGCTTAAGTCATCATCTGGAGAAGCTTATATTGATGGCCTTAGCGTTAACAAAGACATGAAAAAGATCAGGAATAAAATAGTGAGCATCCCACAGGAAGCTGCCCCAATAGGGATACTTACAGCATATGAACAGGTTTTTATGTACCTTACCGGAAAAGGATTTTCCTTTCATTCCGCTAAGCAGGAGTCAATAAGGGCATTAAAAAGTGTGGGGATGGATAATAAAATGCATGTCCCTACAGATGAACTATCAGGTGGAATGAAAAGAAAAATGTTTGTTGCAATGGCACTTGGTTCCAATGCAGAAACAGTGTTTTTAGATGAACCCACCACCGGTCTTGATCCCCTGTCGAGATTGGAAACATGGGGTGCCATAAAGGAACTTACCGGAAATGTGGTATTGACAACGCATTACATGGAGGAGGCAACAGAACTGTCAAAAAAAATATACATGATGGATTCTGGAAAATTTATTGGCTCAGGCACCGCAGATGAACTTCTTTTTGAATTAAGGGGAAAGGTAAGAATAGAGTCCAGACAGCATATGCCAGGATCCTATAATATAGGTAATATATATGTAAAATATGTTGACAGATCTGACATAACGAAATATGAAAAGGTTTATTATTCAATAAAACAAATTTCTATTGAAGATTTATTTATAATAAGGGGTGTTAACCTTGAATCTTAGATTTATAATGACAATGGCGTGGTATTACGGTGTCAAGACAATAGTCCGGGGTCCGTCATATCTAATAGCTTCCCTTGCAACTCCCCTTACGTTGCTTTTTCTCGTGTTCGTGTTAAGCCATGGCGCACTTGTTAAATTTGCCATTGTTGGTGGTTTAATAGCCTTCGTGGGAACGGTTGGACTTTCCGGTGCAGGAGATTCAGCGTTCTTCAGGCTTCAACTGAGAATACAGGATCTCTATGTGCCAAGCAGGGTCTCACCTTTCGATTATATGGCTGCATTTACATTAAGCTACCTTGTTTTTTCAGTACCTGGAATAATTCTCTACATCTATCTGGGTTCCGCGTATCATCTTTTCAATTCCTATGACTCTGTAATGATGATCCTTGTCATGCTTCTCCTGATAATATCTACCACATCCATATCCTTTATAATATCCGGTTCAATCAAGCATTTGAGAAACATATGGGGAATTACTGGTATCCTCACTATTATCACCAGCATATTGCCACCTACATTTTATCCATATGGTTACGTACCAAAAGATTTCCTTTATATTATTGCACTTTCCCCCACAACACCTGCAGCGGTTGTTGTACAGGGGGCTTTCGGGCTTTCTCCCATGATGGATTCAATGTTTTATATACTGATAATCGAAACTATATGCTATACCATTCTTGCACGGATACTTGTCAGATGGAGAGAAAATTAGAACAAAATCTTATTTATATATTTCCTGTATCATACCACAAAGAAACACTTATATACATTTCTGCCAATATGAGCTTATATGTTGAATACTGTGCATTCAGACCTGCTTTATGATAACTTCGGCAGGCCGGTAAACAGCCTGAGGATACAATTAAATGCAATCTGTAATTTTCACTGCATATTCTGCCACATGGAGGGAACAGAAAGAAGCATGCAGTATATGACTCCAGAGGAGATAGAAAATGTGGTTGAAGTGGCAGCCCGCCACGGTGTCAATAAAATTAAATTCACTGGAGGAGAACCGCTCTTAAGGGAAGATATACTTGAAATCGTACGTAGGACAAGAAAACACATAACAGGAAACATATCACTGACAACAAACGGCGTTGAGCTTCCAAAATTGGCAGAGGGGCTTAAGGAGGCTGGCCTGGACAGAGTTAACATATCATTGCATGCCATAGATGAATATAATTTCCACTTTATAACTGATACCAAGAAAAACTTTCTGCCAGTTGTAAAGGAAGGCATAGAGGCTGCAAAGGAGTCTGATCTGGGCCCCATTAAAATAAACTTTGTCCTGATGAAGAATATAAATGAAAATCAGGTTGACGGCATGATAAAATTCTGCGCTGAAAACAATTGCATACTCCAGCTAATAGAATTTGAGGCTAATGTTGAGAAAGAGCATAGTGAGGAATATATAAAATATCATGTTCCACTGGAACCCGTTGAAAACCGGATAAAACAGAAGGCTGAAAGTGTTGAACATAACCCCCTCCACAACAGGGAAAGGTATACTGTTAACACAGAATATGGAAAAGTCAAAATAGAATTTGTAAAACCAATGCGCAACGTTGATTTCTGCAAACACTGTACAAGATTAAGAGTTACGGCAGACGGAAAGTTTAAAACCTGTTTGCTGAGGGAAAACGATTATTTTGAAATAAAGGATGTACTCGGGGATAACGAAGAGATAGATAAAATGTACAGGGAGGCAGTAAGGGCAAGAGTACCATACTGGAGGTGATTTATGAGGATAACAGTTTTATATTTTGCCCGTGTAAAAGATATAACCGGAACTGCCCAGGAAACCTTCGACATAAGCTGGGGAAGCATGGATGAATTAACGGAAAAAATATTCAGCAAATATCCGGAATTGAGAAACATTAGTAATCTGCTTATTTCAGTAAATAATGAATATTACTCCGGTATTCCACTACGTGAAAATGACAGAGTAGCGTTTTTCCCGCCGGTCAGTGGGGGATAGACAGTAGAGATATTTACATATTTATTTGAAGTATTTTTCCCTTAAATAGCGTAGAAGTCCATCTCCACGTGGGTCAACGCCGGCTTCCGATTCGGAGTCGATGGTAATTCCCTGTGCATGCCCCATCATATCATTAAGGTCGTCCACGGGTTCATAATGGTTGAGCCTCAGTGTGCTTTCATAGTAAACCTTAGAATCACCGTAGATAGATGCTGGATATGCAAATCTTGGGTAGGCAATAGCATCCGGTATACTGTAACCAAGGTCAATGAGTCTCGAAAGTATCTGTACATTTATCTGGGGCTGAACGTCACCACCCATGCTGCCAAGGATTATGTCCTTTTTCCCGGAGGCAAGTACGCTCATTAGAGTATGGAATGTCTTTTTGCCTGGCTCAAGATGATTTCTGTTTTCACTATCCAGTGAAAAGTAGCTTCCCCTGTTATTCATATTTATGCCCGTTCCACTTATATTATGCCCCGATCCGAAACCCATATAGTTGCTCTGTATTGCGCTTATTTCTATGCTTCCATCAAAAATTGAAAAGGCAGTTGTATCGGAAATGTTAGAATTCCCGTTACCTGGGCTAGATTTGTCAGGTTTCAGGTCTTCTATATTTTCCGGTAGCTTCACTCCGTCATAGATGTACTGCCTACGGATATTGTATGCATCGCGCATAGTTTTTATGAGGGTGTCATAGTATTCCTGATGCTCCATTCCAGAGAGATCATAGCCATTCAAGTCCCTTAACCATACAGACGCTGTAAGTCCCTGGCTAACAGGAGGATTAGTATAAACATCGTATTCCCTGTATTTTATTCTGATGGGACTCAATATTTCGGCTTTATATTCCGCAAGATCGGATTTTCTTATAAGTCCGCCTTTTTCTCTCATGTCGCTATCTATTTTATCTGCAACAGCACCATTGTAAAATGAATCCAGACCCTCTTTCACCAGTGTCTCAAGGGTATTCCCCAGATCTTCCTGTTTAAGCCACGTATCTGTATCCTTGTAAATTTCATTGAAGTCATTGTCTCCATCATTGAAATTCTTTATTGCCCTTGCAAGCTTTCTGCTGGGTTCAAATCCTTCAAGTGCAAACTGGATTGCCCTTTTGAAATTTTTATCTATGCCCATGGTGGATTTTTCTGCTGCAATTTTCCAGGATGATACGAGACCGGGTATTGAAAATGAAGAAAGAGGTCCGTGTTTCGGTATTTCTTTGTACCCCTGCCCTGAGTAAAAATCTATATCGGCGGCGGCAGGTGCGAATCCACTTGCGTTTATGCAGTAATATCGACCGTCTTTTATTGTTGCAAATAAATCTCCTCCAAGACCATTAAACTGAGGCTGGACAACAACAAGTGCAGAGGACGCCGCAAGCATGGCATCGTATGCATTTCCTCCTTTTTCCAGTGCTTCCAGTCCTGCCATGGTGCTGAGCGGGTGGCTAGTGGCTACATTATATTTCATAAAATAAATATTTATTTAAACTATTTAAAGAATTTTAAAAAAGCATGTTAACTTATAGTTGTGTATAAGAACATTTTACAATCCAGTTTCTAATACTTAAATGTTTGTCCGACTGGTGTCATATTTATCCTATGATGTAATTAATAGTCTATGAGAAATGACATCAGAAAAATACTCAAAGTTCCCTGTGAAAACATATCCGCTGTTACAGGCGTAGATGAATATTCAAAGAAAATAGATCTCCTGGATCATGCACTCATGATGGTACAGTCAGCCATATACCATAAGGACCTGACTGATCTGGCCATGGATAACAGCGTAAGCAAGTCCCAGCTCTCCAAGCTGGATACAGGAAGGCCTTACCAGGTCTTTGTTGAGTTATTTTACAATCTTGTGTATCCGTACATAATGGCACACAACTATTCCCTTTACAGCAGGTTCCTGAACATCATAGGAATTGATTCAACATTCATCCGCACAGCCATAAAGGAATCCGGGAAGTACAGGAGGGAGAAGACTGAAACAGGGATAAAGATACATGAGGCAGCAGTTCTTTTCCCATTCACACTGCCACTGGAATCTCTCGCAACACCTGCCAACCTCAATGACTCACCGGCATTCGATGAGGTTCTTGGCAGTATAGATCCTGATCTTGTGAAGCAGTCAATACTCACCTTCGACCTTGGCTATTACAATCTTGGCAGGTTCATGGACCTTAAGGCAAGGAATATCATGTTCGTGACCAGGATAAAGAAGAACGCCAGTTATGAGGTGCTGAAAACATATGCACATTCCAGGATCATCAGGTTCCGCAATGGACTCACCCTCAGGCTGGTAAGCATGGAGATTGATGGAGAACAAAAGGATTACATCACAGACATATTTGATCTGCCTGATCTCTACATCCACTGGATATATTCCCAGAGATGGTCAATTGAGATCTTTTTCCGTACAGTGAAGACATACCTGAATATTGGCCATCTCATCTCGAAGAGTATAAACGGCATTCTCATTCAGATATTTTCAGCACTGATTGCATACGTTATACTCCTCATGATACAGGCATCCCTGTCCTACTGGATGGGAATTCCGGAGATGGTCAGGTTGATCAGGCATGGCATAGACCTGCCCATCAATGCAATAAATGTAACGGGCAACGGAACCGTGAAGATATAACCATAATTGAACAGCAGGATCTCCCCGAATAAGGAGACCCTTACTACTCCATACAACTAGAGCATGCTATAATCCCCTTCATTGAAAATAAGCTTTTCCATGGACTTTTCCACCAGCATGTGACATAAACGGGACTTAAATGTGCAATCATGAGTACTATTATCATGCATGAACTTAAAAATTCTGAGAATCTCGGTGAAAATTCATATGCTAAAACTTAAGTATTGGAAACTGGATTGTTAATATGAACATATCGGAAAATATTGAGATAGATGATTATGGAGTTATATGTGTGTTAGAAAGTTCTATAAATACAGAAGAATGGATAAAAC
>NZ_KI542695.1:0-6645 GCF_000496155.1 Ferroplasma sp. Type II | reverse complement strand
AGATCTTGTCTTCGAAGTGGTGACACCATGGATTATGATCTTCTTTTTTCTGTTCCACCGCACGCAGCACCGGAGCCGGTAATGAAGGCTGACATGACCGATTCCACTGGATGGATTCCGGTTAATGTGAAAAATCTTGAGACAAAATTTCCCGGCGTCTTTGCGATTGGAGATGTTGCTTCGATCCCCACCCCAAAGGGTTATGTGCCGTATCTCCCAAAGGCAGGGGTATTCGCTCATGGCCAGGCAAAGGTTGTTGCAAACAATATCGCCAAAACAATAGTAGGAAACGGGAAAAAGAAAGAATGGGATGGGGATGGTGCGTGCTTCCTGGAAACTGGACATGGGAAGAGCGCTTTTATGGAAGGAAAATTCTTAGAAGAACCGAAGCCGCTCATAGACTTCAGGGAACCTAGCAGTATGTGGCATGTTCAGAAGGTTGCATTCGAAAAATACTGGATGAGGCACTGGTTCTAATGTTTCCTAAACTGAAGTATAAGAATGGGGTTGTGATGTAGGATGAAAGAGATATTGTTTATTCTGAATGAACCACCATATGGCTCCGAAAAGATTTATAATGCACTTCGTCTGGCACTGGCAATTGTGAGGAAACAGGATAGTGAGACGATACATATTTTTCTTTTCGGTGATTCTGTTCTGGGAGCAAAAAGGTCGCAGAAGGTGGCACAGGGGTATTATAATTTAGAAACAATGCTGAAAGGTTTGGCAGCGCGGGGCGTGAAGATCAGTGCCTGCGGAACCTGTATGGACGCAAGAGGGATGAAGGATGAGGAACTGATCGATGGGATAGAGCGGGGATCTATGGATCAGCTTAGCGACTGGACTTTGTGGGCCGAGAAGGTTCTAGTTTTCTAGGCCAAATGCAGGTACTGTAGTGTTATTCTAGCATTAAAATGAGTTTTGTAGGGTGAAATTCTCATTCTGAACATGTGTAAAGGCTGGTATTGTTTCATTATTTTCTTCGACTTTCCATAATCATATATAAGGGGACGTGGAAACTCTTAAAACCATATATAGAGAACATCTCATGGTTATTTGCAATTGTTAACTCAAATAATAAGCCTTCATTAGTGAAATAGCCCATAATTGTTTGTTCATAATAAAATAGTGGATCTGTCTGGATTTGATTAAAGTTTTTAAGAGAATGCTTCCCAAATACCATATCATTGATAAAGGAAATGGGCTGCTGTCAACCAACCTATTGTAGCGAGTGTTATTTTTGATCATTAGATCCTCCCAGTTGCAAGCTCTATCGCTTTACCTCTGAGTAGTTAACCGCAGACTATGCTAAAATTAGTGGAGAGTTATTTGTATCCCCTTATGGTTAAGCTGTACATTTCAATACTTTTTTCTTTGGTGTCAAGATTGCCGTAATTCTGTCTGGCCAGTTCTTCGATATTTGTGAAACCTGCTTTCTTTATGATTTGGAGGTATTCATCTACCTGGGAGGCACCGGAGACGCAACTGGAGAATAGCTCTATGTCATTTCTTAATTCCTGTGGAATAATATCTGCACTTACAACATCAGATATTACGAACCTGCCATGAGGTTTTAGAATCCTATAAACTTCATTGAACACCTTTTGTTTATCTGGTGCGAGTGCCAGAACACAGTTGCTGATTACCAGCGTAGCATAGTTATCAGGAAGTGGGATATCCTCTATATCCCCCTTGACTAATGTAATTGTATCCTCCAGACCCGTAGTTTTGACGTTCTCGTTTGCCCTCGAGATCATTTCCTCTGACAGGTCCACTCCAACCACCTTGCCTGATGCTCCCGCCTTCGCTGCTGCCCTTATACAATCGAGGCCAGCACCCGAGCCCAGATCAACTACTATATCACCTTCTCCTACAGATGAAAGTCCAACAGGGTTCCCACAGCCAAAAGATTGAGATTCGATAACTCCTATTGATCCTTCTGTAGAGCGTGATGTGTCTCCGCAGCAGCTACCTGTTACGGCTTCTGTGTTTTTTGATGCACCTGTTCCCGGTGAGCAGCAGGAGGAACCACCAGAATTTGCGGAAATTCTGTCCGAATATCTTTTTACAACAGCCTCTTTTAAATTTTCTTTCATATTACCACTTATTCTTGGTAGTAGTAAGTATATATATTAGGATTTCCTTATAACAACTACTAGTGGAGGATAGGTCAACTACATATTGTTGAAGTTGTGGGTTTGTTCCATGAGGAACTGATAAAATAGAGCAGGAAATTGATGTTCAATGCCCAATTTTTCCCATATCTAAGGGGTTGAGTATCCTTAAGAGGAGTTGAATGAAATGACAAAAACGAATCATATAGACACGATCGGTTATTCTTCCCTAATGGAAGGGGTCTTGCCAAAGATGTTAGAGATAGGAATCCCTCTGAATGAGGGGAGGATTTATCTTGCTTTACTCCTGGAGCCTTCCATACCAGCCTCCAGATTATGCGAGATCACTGGCATTCCAGATTCAAAGATTTATAGTATTCTGGAAAGCGCCACGAAGTTGAATATGGTAGAAGTGCAGTACGGCTTGCCTAAGACCTATAGGGCAACGGCTCCAGCACCTTTGATTATGCAAGTGAAATCTGCACTGAAAAGCAGGTATGAAAATGGAATCAGGGTGGGTGAAAGTGTAGAGGCTCAACTTCAGGAAGTCTGGACAAATGTAAATAAGAATGCCGCTAATGAAAATGGTTTAGAAATAGCTTATGTTGTAAAGGGTGTAGTAAATATAGTTTCAAAAATGAAAGAAATGATATTTGTAGCCAGGCGTGATGTAATGATAATATTGCCGAGTTTAAATTTATTTGCTTCTATCCATGAGCAATTAGTGGAAGCGAAGTCGAGAGGCGTACATATCAGGATTGCAATGCCTCAGAAGGATTTGACCAAGATTTCCTCAGAGACTAATGCTTTCGATATTTCTATCCTGTCTCAGCAATGTTGTGATACGTGGTTGCTGGTAGCCGATGGTCGCCTTTTGACGGTCTCTAAGGGGGCATCAGAACATGAAACATCTGCAATTCTCACAAAGGACAGGGTTCTGGTCCAGATGTCAGAAGCATATTTTGAGAATCCATCATGTTGCTTTAGAGCACTTTAATGGTTGCATATTAATGAATGCTTACTGAAACTACAAATTTGTTTGTGATATTAGGATAAATTTTCAAGATGTGGGAATGGACAGGATGAAGTTGCAACATATGGTTAAGACATGAGAAATCCAATCCACATTTTGAATAACATCTCCACGGCATAAAGAAATGGTTATGAATCCGGTGATTATGGCATATGGTATCTTGTTTGGAAAGTGACATCCTCCCCAAGCTAACGCATGGGGCTTCCCGCTTATATGTTAAAAAATTATTTCCTATGTAAATCAGTCCTGTAATTTATACATTCTTTAAATATAATTAGAAAGTTTTAATACTACAGAATATATAATATTTATAAGATTAAAAATGAGGTGTTAAAATGACGGAGGAAAGTGGAGTTATTATGGTGACGATGAATTATGTGCCAGGCAAAAATATAACAAAAGTAATAGGTACAATATGGGGAATAACAGTCAGAAGCAGAGGTATTGGCGGCAATATAATGGCAGGGCTAAGGTCTCTCGGTGGAGGGGAGATAAAAGAATACTCCAAAATGCTTTCGGACGCCAGAAACACTGCAATGGACAGATTAAGAGACTCAGCTAAACAGCTTGGTGCAAATGCGGTCATAGAGTTAAGATTTGACTCTTCCGACATTGGTCAGGTAATGACGGAAATTGTGGCTTATGGGACGGCTGTGATTGTAGAAGACGCTTCAGGAACAGCAGAGAGGGTCACTCTCTCATAAAATATTTAGTTGGCGGTGGAAATTGACCCCGAAAAGCGATAATACGGGATCCTATGCAATCAAGGGGGTAGGCCTGGGCATATTGTATATGATTGTTGCATTGATTGGACAGCAATTTGTGCAGTCAATGCCAGCTATTATTTTTCTATTCTACCATGGTTTTAACGTTTCATCACTGTTAACTCTCTATCCTAAACTAATCGTAAGAAATTATATTCTTTATTCAATATTCATAGGGATCGTTGCCGGTGTATTTCAGGAAGGTTCAACTTACATTGCTGTGGATACAAGAAAGAAAAACGTTGCTATATATATCGGGGTTGGGTTTGCGGTAGTTGACATAGCTGTTCTTCTTGCCGAAATGCTATTTTACAGAAAACCTATTTCCAGTTTCCAGTCATTAATTATTTTTCTCAATGTTATATCTCCCTTGCTGTTTCACCCAGGAACTGCAACGTTTATGAAATGGGGCAGACTGGTTGATAAAGGAAAGTTGACGCTCCTCCTGAGTATTTTTATACATTCCATTGTGGATGGGGGGTTAGTTTATACCGATTTTTACATTATTTTCCATCCTTCTTTATACCATATTTCTGTCTATGAATACTGGTCTATGGTAATGATATTATCAGTAGGCATATTCATAGCAGGTACCATGCTGTTAAGAAGTGTTGAGGATATAGAGATGCCTCCTGAACCCGTTGTTTATTGATCAATCATATTGGATTGATTTTTCACGGGCATTTACAGACAAAATTCAGATATTCCTACATTACCATATCAGGATTCTATGTATAGATTCATGAAATTAACTATTTTGACTTAAGTTCCGCATGACAATCATTATCAGTGTAAGATGATGAAGACTTGTTTTAAAGTATTCCCGTAACATNTCAGATAATTATGTATGTGCACATTTACGGATCTGAGGATATGGATGGCCCATGCTTTTGAGAACATCCGATGCTTCTATGCTCTCCGATTATATATACAGTTCCCTATTCCCAACTGTTATGGGAACAACATCCAGATAATTCAGGCTCCTGCTTTCAAGACTCATAGAAAAGAAAGTGAAAATCAAAATATCAGAGGGAAGACGAATTCTCTCATACCTGAAGGTTACGCCTGTTCGCTTTGGGTCAGGGGTTGTGTCATGATCAGGTCAGAATCAGAACAAGCACTGGATCTCCTCAATCAGATGAGCATTCCATACCCGGAGAGAATCCTGGATGGTGCACGGACAAAAAAGAGTTAAATTCGACAGAGAAGGCAATGATATACTGCTTGAGCATGCATTCTCACAAAAATTAAACTGCGGAACTCAAGTTTGAAGTCTCGTTACAAGATTTCTTATACACTTCACCATAGCCGGAAAGTATTATCTGGGCTGGATGTTCCATGATTTTTTTTGGATTCCTCAGAGATCAGAGTAGCGCCATACATTACCCTGGAATCCTACCCGATTCTTACATTTCCAACAAGAGTTGCGTTGGGTGCCACAAAAGCCGATTTATCTATTACAGGTACTGTTCCACGATTTTTTATTATCATGAACTATTATACAAGAAATATTAAAGCATTACCCTGACAAATATTTTCCCTGATTTGGGTGTACTGGCTCTGTCAGCATTTCCTTCATGGAATCAATTGTCCTTACCAGAACTCTTTCTCCAAGTCCCTTATATTTGTCGATAAGCTCCCTGTTGGGGTAATTATTATAACTCTGAGATTCGTGCCTGCTATTCTTTCCTTCAAGTTTTCCATGCTGTGCTTCAAACCCGTCTAGATTTCGACAATTAAGAAATCAGTCCCTAAGTCGAATGCTCCTCTCTCCAGTGGTAGATATCCTGTTATGGTTATACAAAGCTCATTCAGGATGTCAACTGCCTGGCTCTGTATGGTTGTATGCAAGTTGGACAAATTCGAACTTTTTAGTAGTACATAACGACCGGCTTGCCATCAATGAGGTGTTTCACCCTGCCAATCTCTTCGTTATTTTTCAGCTCTTCAAGAACGGTCTGTATCTTCTCTTTTCGCCAACGTTTCCAGAAATATTGCCGCATCGAGAGTTTTTGGTAAAGTTTTTAGTTAAAATATTTCGGATCATTAAGATAGTGGGATATTATTGCATCTTATTGCTAATATAGTATCATATATCACGTTCTATCATCCATTTCCAAACAGGTTTAGCTATTATGTGCTTTCCATCAATTGTGAATTTATCTTCTTGGTCAAATGTGAGTATCAATCCCTCTGACAAATTAAATTTTTTGACAGCCTCAAGAAGCCCATAGAATTCTCTCTGTTTGTTCTCTTCATTTAACTCATATGAGACCTGTATTGCGGCTTTTATCTTATTTTGTTCTTTTATTAAGAAATCGCATTCTCCTTTTCCTTTAAAGTAGAATATCTCTTTGTATTTCCTACGGAGATGCAGGAATACAGAATTTTCAAGCATCCTCCCAAAATCTGAAGAAAACGGTACTGAATTAGAACTGGAAAGGCCGTTATCTATAGAGTATACTTTTTTAGCATTAATTAACTGTTTTTTAAATGAGTAATCAAATTTCGGCACAGTAAACAGCAGATAGCTGTCTTCAAAATATGAAACAAATGCTATTGCAGTATTTACCGAACCGAGGTTAAACATTTTTTTAAGGCTATTATATGAAAACTCTTTGCCTACATTGGTAAGGAGGTACAGTGCAATAGTCTTCACTATCTTCGAATCGCGCAATTTGTGTCTTACTACAATGTCTCTTTGTATTATATCCATTAATAATTCACGTAATAT
>NZ_KI542694.1:0-13179 GCF_000496155.1 Ferroplasma sp. Type II | reverse complement strand
TCTTCCGGCCGGGGTGCCGCACCATGGAGGTTCTTCTGCAGGTTTTCTGCGAGTACCCTAATATTATCGTTATCATCAAATAACTTCTTGAATCCACCTTTGTTCTTGACAGACTGCTGAAATTTTCTAAGGGGGTTGCGAAGGCTTGTCATAGAGGCTCCAATATCAAGATCCTGATAACGTTTCTGTTTAGCGGCATCCATATTTTTTAAAGTACTTTTAAAATTCTCCATATCGGTAATTTTTGGAATTTCTATAACCTCGTATTCTCCAATATAATTCATTCCTCTGCACCCTCCGAATCGTTTTTTTTCTCAGGGAAAATTATCTCATAAAAAAATCCGAAGATGGTTTTTTGATCAAGTAGTAACTCGTCTAATTTAGACCCCTCATTCAACCTAATTAAAAAATTTAAAATGCCATAAAATATAATGAAAATCATTATAAGATGCTTCACATCGAATTCAGACGTGCACGGGGCTTGTACAGCTTCATCATAAAAGTTTACATACAGGCCTGATTCTTTGATTTTATCCCAGTTTTCCACATCAATGCTTTTGAAATTTTCAATGAGAGCAGGGGGAAAATCAAAATTAACCCCCTCAAATAGTTTTGAAATGCTGCTAAAATTTTTATTGAAAGATGGAATTAAATTACCTAGGATAGGTTTTAGTATTTGGTATAATGGATCTATAGATTTTAAAACTATTTGAATTGCCTTGAGTTTCTCTCTATGATCATATGTGTTAAAACGCCTAATATCATAACTCTTTAAAGAATCATTGATATTACCTAATATCTTTGTATCTTCAAATTGTGAAAAAATGCTATCGTATAGTTTGATCGAGTTTTGCATATCAGATTTTGGGGTGTTTATAAGTAATATTAAGCCTTTTGCAAGTTCCTCTATCCCTATTTCTATAAGGGCAGCGCCGGTTGGTTTGCTTGTATTCAACGAATCTTTAAAAAGTCTAGACGCATTGTCATGGCATTTCTTAACATTTTCTATGTTTGCAAATACCTTTACATCAAAATTCTTATTTTTCTTGCTCATTCTAGCCTCGCCCCGCAGTGCTTGCAGTAGACTGCATCCATATCATTTTCAGTGTTGCAGTAGGGGCATATCCTTGTTTTTCCCTCTGCTATATGGTCTGTTGACATTAATAATTCAGCAATTTTTTTGCCTTTGTCCGTAAGTGAAATTAATACATACCTTCTGTTATGGACATAATCACGGGATTTTACTATTCCATCCTCCTGTAATTTTTCAACCGTTCTGGTATATGTTTGTGAATTCTTCACGATGTTTTTAAGCTGAGTTATATTGACCTCTTTGTGCTCAAAAATATATAAAATAATCGCGTATGCATGCTTTCCATATTTTCCAAGATCCATTATCTCTATTCACGTAATATGTAAAAGTAAATTAAATCATTGTTCAATCACAATTCACGTTATATGTGATAAACTTTATAGACTAATAACATATAACGTTATTAGTGATTATATTGAGTAAACAAAAAAGGGTTACCATAACATTGAAAGATGAGGGCCTTAAATTTTTTAAGGAGCATGTGGAAATCAGCCCATCGGGCCTAATGAGGAAAGCTATTAAAGATTATAGGGAAAAACTGGATGTGCCTGCATGATATTCAAAAAAACCAGGATAAGGCTGAATTATGGAGAGAATATTGAATTCACGGATGTTTTTGGCTACATTCATTCCGGAATCATAACATACGATTCAGGCCTTGTAATCCTGGACAACTTTTCCAGGTATTCTGCCAGAGATATCAAAAAATTCAGGGTGATTTATTGAAGTGCCAGTTTTGTGGAAAAGATCCATACAATGATCCAGCATATGCCTATATGTAAAAGCCGCTATAGTGTGTTTTGAAAAGTTCATATCCCGATGCCAGGAGGGGAGCATAAATGAATGATCTGGATAAAACGTTGAAGTATTTCAGGATTAAGATGCTTCCTGAATACTCAATGGAAACACTGAAACGCGCCTCAAGATGCATAGAAAGGTTTTCAAGGCTCGGCCTGGATGTGTTCGACCTCGATATGGAATGGATTTACGAATACTGCTCCAAAGAGCTTGAGCATGGAAAAATGAAAAAAAGTTTAAGGTCTGAAATGGGGGATATGCAGAGGTGGGCAGAGTACACAGGCCAGAATATAAAGCTTCCACACTTCAAAAAAGAGCCTGACCCTGATCCCTGGCTTCCCACAGAAGAACAGTACAGTAAGATTCTGGAGGCATGCACAATAAGGATGCATACCAAAATCCGCGATTGCCTGAAGCAGAAGGAACATGAGAGGAAGTGGTTCACCATAGGCTTAATCATCAAGGTATTCGGCGAAGGGGGCATGAGGGTATCGGAGCTGGTAAGGATAAACAGGGATGACGTATCAGAGAAAGGATTATTCATAAGATCGTCAAAAAAGGAGAAGAACCGCCTTGTGGCTCTCGCTCCCGACACAATAGAATCAATCCACAAATACATCCTGGACTACAGGCCTGAAACAGACCAGAAAGCATTATTCACAGGGGATTACCGAAGACTTACAGCTGCCATGTTGAGGAAATACATGAAGCAGGCAGGAAAGGCATCAGGCGTAGGGGAACCGCACCCACATGCATTGAGGCATTTCTGTGCAGCCAGGCTATTGAAGTCAGGAATAGACATCAGGAAAATACAGATACACTTGGGGCACTCTGACATTGCATCCACAACAGCATACACCCATCTCAACGGATCCGATGTCCAGGTGGAAATAAACGATTTATACCAGAATATGAGAAATGAGAAGTTTTTTCGTGGAGAAAACCTGAAAAATGAAGGATTTCAGAGCGGGGTTCAAACATCCGGCATTACTAAAATTGAATTAGGAGGCAGTGTATGACTGGTTTCGCAATTAAAAAATTGGAAGGCAAAAGTGCTTCCGTAAGTGATGGAAGCACTGGGATTTGAACCCAGATCTAAGGGTCTCTTCCATGTTTCATTGTTCCAGTCACTCATCATGTATTCAGATGACCTTTAGCTAATCACAAACTGACTGGAGCCCTCTAGGATACCTGACTACCCCATGCTTCCTTAATCACTGTATTATTTTTTTATATAAATATCTATAGCTTCACCTGGAAATATTTCTATGCACCAGAGCATGGACACCTGCCTGACAGAAACTATTCAAATCTCATCCCTCCAGAGGGGCAATAATGTGCATAAATAGATTTATAAAGTACCATGGACTTTATTTTCATGGAGATAAACAAGAAAAGAATACAAAAGATGAGGGACATAATTTACCAGAATTTAATGGAAAGTTATCTGCCCTTTCCACTGGATACAAAACTATACTCTTCCTGGACAGCAGATCTGCCACATGGCGGCGATACAGTACTTTATACATCCTATATGTACCAGATTTCAGGCATCCTGAAACGTTATGAGGCATTATTTCCTAAAATCTACCGCCTGAATATCCCCAGAAGGCTAATGACCGCATCGAAATTTTTGATTAAACCAGATGATGGGGAACTTAAAAGGGCTTTCAACATACTGAATAGCATAAAGTCCATGCTTTCAGGAAGCAATTTAAAATTCGGCTACCTCTATGACCAGGAACCATATTCCGGTGCATTGCTGCTAGAATCCGGATTTATCAATGAATATAAGGAATACGGCAAAAAGCTTTACAATTTTTTCAGTGAAAGGGGCATAAAGCAAATTATTACCGTTGACCCCCATACAACAAATGCATTAAAACGATACAGAGATTTCATAGACTTTGACATTGAGGTGAAAAACTATCTTGAACTTGTCAATTTTAAGGGCACCGGCGATTATGTCATACACGATTCATGCCTCTATTCCAGGGCCATGGGAATGTACGGCTCAATAAGGGAAAAAATAAGCAATTCCGGAATATCAGCAAGTGAAAATTACCTTGTAACCGGAAAAGAAATGGGGAGCTGCTGTGGAGGACCACTATCACTGGTTTCCACGAAGGACAGTGAGGATATATCCAGGTCACGGGCCGAAAAACTGCTCTCAGTGAATAAAAATGTTCTGGTGATGTGCCCACTGTGTTATCAAAATCTTGCACCATATGTAGGCAATATAAAGGATCTGGCAGAGGTGGTTTCATGAACTATGAATGGGACGTTGCGGTAAACAGGGCAATTTTGAATAATGCGCCCAAGGTGCAGAGAATTCTGGATGAGAACCCGTATATAAGAGATGTTGCAGCAGAGCTAAGGAAGACAAAAAACGTTGTGCTGGACAATATTGACTCCTATATTTCAAGGACGGAGGAGAGTGTTAAAAGAACTGGAGGGCATTTCCATTTTGCTAAAAATAGTGAGGAGGCCATGAAAATTGTCCGGGAAATTCTGGGAGAGAACACAAAGATAGTCCTCTCAAAGTCCAACGTCCTTTATGAGATAAAATTAAGGGAGATACTGGAAAAGGATGGAAAGGACATATGGGAAACCGACCTTGGAGAATATCTTGTTCAGATAAATCATGACATGCCTTCGCATCTTGTGGCCCCTGCCATCCACCTTACAAAGGATAAAATAGGAAAGCTCCTGAACAGGAACCTGGACAGCAGCATAAATGAAAATACCTCAGCTGAAGAAATGGTCAGCAGGGTAAGAAAATTCCTTATGGAGAAATACCTCGGTGCTGAGGTGGGCATCACAGGTGCCAATGCCATAGCTGCAGATACAGGATCCGTCCTGCTCATTGAGAACGAGGGCAATATAAGAATGGATACCGTGCTTCCCCAGGTGCACATAGCCATAACCGGCATAGACAAGATAGTTCCAACACTGAAAGATGCCTTCAATGAGGTCATAGTGCAGGCATCCTATGCGGGATACTACCCACCGGCATACATAAACGTTACATCCGGCCCCAGTGCCACAGGGGATATAGAACTTCAGCATGTTTCACCGGCTACAGGGCCTAAGGAATTCCATTTAATAGTTCTGGATAATGGCAGAAAGGAGGCAATAGATTCTGATATACGTGATTCCCTGCTATGCATAAGATGTGGCAGATGCTATTTCTCGTGCCCATCCTATAAACTTTATGGAAAGGAGTTCGGTGACAGCCCCTATACAGGGCCCACAGGTATAATGTGGTCAGCCATAACAATGAAGAAATATGACAAATCCATGCTTTGCATGCATTCTGGCGGTTGCCGTGAGGTGTGCCCCATGGACATAGATATCCCCAGGGTAATAGAAAAGATAAAATTCAGGTACATGGAAGCCTGAACATTTATTGATTTTTTATATCTGGCAAAGAATTAATACAATTCGTCAATACAATACTATGATAGACAGGGAACTGGAATACAGATATAAGTCTGATGCCCATTTTGTTTACCCGGATTACAATGGATATAATTTCTCCAACATAAACAATACTATTCTGTCATTATTTAATATATCCCACAGGGGAAGAGGCCTGGAAAAAAGGCTTTATGGCAACATATGCGGCCCAAAGAAGGTTGTATTTGTTTATATAGATGGCTTAGGATACGACAGCTGGATCAATTATCTTGGAAATTATAAGGCATTTGATGAAATAAACAGGTCGGGTACTGTATCTCCAATTACAGCCATTTTCCCATCCACAACTGCGGCTGCCAGCAATACCATAAACACAGGAACCACACCACCGGAACATGGCCTCTTTGAATGGAGGCTTTATATAGAGCAGTATAACATGGTCCTGAAGAGCCTTCCCTTTATACCGGCATATAAGCAGGACCGTGAAAGATTTTCGCAAATAAAGCCCGACCCATCCATACTTTTCCATGGAAAAACATTTTATGAAAAATTGAAGGAAAACGGTGTGAAATCATACGTTGTATCACATGCTGACCTTTTGAAGAGCAGTTATAGCCGCATTATGTATTCCGGTGCAAGGGAGAGGAAGCGGTATGATTTCCTCTTTGAAGGGTTCCTCATTTTGAGAAAACTTCTTGCAAAAATGAAAGAGGATTCCTATGTATTTTTCTACATTGAGGATCCGGATAAAATGGAGCACCGTTACGGTCCTGGCAGCCCGGAACATCTTGAATCGCTCCATTATATAGCAGAAATGTTCGATGGCCTCCTGAAAGCTCTAGCCGGGCAGGATATTTCCATCATAATTTCTTCAGACCATGGATTTACACCGGTATATAATAAAATATATGTATCCGGAGTAAGTAATTTAATGGCTTCCAGAGGCGGATTAAGAATACCTGAAACGTGGAGTCCAAGGGATATGGCCATGCACACTGAAAATCCATCAGAGCTGAAGTATGCGCTTGAAAATCAGCTTGAGGGCAGGGCAGATGTAATAACCAAATCAGAACTTCTGGCATCTGGTATTCTTGGAGATAAAATGCCGGATGAAAAGTATAAATCAAGAATTGGGGATGTTACTGTACTTCCTTATTCCGGCAATACCGTATGGTACAGATATTATGAAGATGACATAATAAAGGATCGGGGAATGCATGGTGGGTTAAGCAGGGAAGAAATGATCATACCATTTGCAGCAATAAATTTAAAGGATTTAAAAAATTATTAATTTATCTGGTGTTTTTTATTAAATTCTCATAGATTTCAAGGAATTCAAGCCCCTTGTTTATTCCGCCGAATATTTCATCCTTTCTTATGGATTCGGCATCTTTCCTCATCTTATCCGGGTCTTTTATTCCGGCATTTCCAATCATGGACTGTACGCATCTGTTTATCCTCAGGGGGCTGAGCTCAAAACTGTACATTACATCCACTATATTTTTAAGGTTCTCCAGTACATACTGCCTCGATCCATCACTTGCCGACATTGCAACAAAGAATGAGTCCATATCCTGTTTTTTGGCTCTTCCAGATTTAACAAATTCCATAATTGCACTGTGGTTTTCATCCCCCTCAAGAACGCCGGATGCCGTTATAGCCTTCGTCTTATCCTCATCATTTATGGTATTCTGTATTATATCTGCAAAATACTGGAAATCATTGTTTATTTTTGCCTGTGCAACAAGATACGCAAGCCTGAAATCAGGATCCACATCTTCGTAGCCACTGTATTTCTTTAGAAGTGATGAACAGAAATCACTGTTTATATATGCCAGCCTGGTATACAGCCCAGAAAGGGTGATTTTGAAATTGAAATCATCCCTTTTGTTTGCTTCTATATACTCCATTTTGTCCTTTATATAGAAATTGGCAAGGTCTCTGAAATATGGATTGTTTGTTATTGTATACAGGTTAAAAAGCTGTTTTGATATTTCGTCTATGACTATATTTTCATTGATGCCATAAAGTTTTTCCAGCCTTCTCACGTATTCTGTCATACTGATTTTTCCTGAAAGAAGGAAGGCATAAAGGTCGTTGGCCAGTCCCCATTTTTCATTTGCAGTGACCTGGGGCAGGTTCTTTGATATGGTCTCGAACATTGCATCATCGTATAAAACCCTGTAAAACCCGTCATGGTTATAGTTCAGGGACAGTATGTCTCCATCTATCTTTATCTCGCTTCCTTCCATTAGCTGTTTCTCATCCCTTGAGAACCTGTTTATAAACAGTGGTATTTTCCATGTGGAGTTTTTATCACCCTCAAGGAAATAGAACTGCTTCTGGGCAACTTTAAGTGAATCCCCATCCCTTTCCGTTGTAAGGTAGGGATAGCCCTTCTGTGAAATCCATTGTTCCATTATGGCAGATATGCCCTTGCCTGACTCCTTTTCTATGGCATTCCACAGGTCGGATCCGGAAGCATTGCTGTATGAAAATTCCTTAAGATAATTTCTCATGGCTTTCATGAATACATCATTGCCCACATATGCCTCAATCATTCTCAATACATTTGAGCCCTTCCCATACCTTATTTCATATGATAGCTGTGATATGCTTCTGGGGTCAGAAACATCTGCATTTATTGGATGTGAATTTTTCAATGCGTCCATGGTGTATGCACCATCTGTCTGGTCAAGAAGAAAATCTCCAAAGAACTTCCAGTCCGGATTGGTACTGTCAACTGTTTTAAACGCAAAGAATGTGGCAAAGCTTTCATTTAGCCACAGGTCATTCCACCATTTCATCGTTACAAGGTCACCGAACCACATATGTACCAGCTCATGTGTAATGACCTCTGCTGTTCTCTTATAACTCCTGCTTGTTGTTGATCTGTCTATATTCAGCAGGATTTCCCTGAATGTGATTGCTCCCCAGTTTTCCATGGCACCAGCTGCAAACTCCGGCACGGATATGAGATTCAGCTTCGGAATCATATAATCTATTCCCGTGTAGGTTTCAAGGTAATTCAATGATTTTTTTGCTGTTTCAATGGGGTATTTTGAACCGGTAAGGTGTCCCTTCATGGCAGTGAGAAATATTTTCTTCCCCCTGTATTCATCCTCCATTTCATCGAAGTGGCCGACACCGAGATAGACAAGATAGGTTGCCATTCTTGGTGTTTGATCGAATTCAACAACCTTTTTATTATTCTCTATGGTTTCAGATTTTACTGGCATATTTGATATGGCCTGCAAGTCACTGTCAATTACCATTGTAATATCAAAGGTTGCCTTATAACTGGGGTTGTCTATGCACGGGAATGCCCTTCTTGCATCAGATTCTTCAAACTGCGTGGAGAGTATATACTCCTTATCGTTTCCGGCCACATAGAACCCCTTAAGCCCTCTGCTATTGTCAGATGAAAATTTCACATCCACGGAAATATCGCCGCCATTCGTGGAAAATGACACGTTATCTTCAGTAACTACATATTTCACACTGGAGCCATTGATTTTTATCTCATGGACATCTATTTTGTCCAGGTCAAAGGTTACTTTTTTATCTGCTTCCTTAATTTTTACGTTTTCTGTTCCCGTATATTTTTTTCCTGCAAAATCAATATCCAGTTTAATTTTATAATTGACAACTTCCATATTACTTCATATTCTTAGGTTTAATAAATTTTTTCAACCCTGAATATTTTAAATAATACAAGCGAATACTGAAATATGGATCAAAAATACAGTTTCGCCTATATGGGGATAACAGTTATCATGGCTTTATTGTTTATGCAGTTCCTACTGGGCATGTACATCAACCTTTATGTTTCATTTCCTCCAATGAATAGCATCACACACATGGGCCCACACAATTTCCCATCAAATTACATTGTTGTTATGTTCCACATGATGCTGGGATTTCTTATACTTGTAGTTTCATTTATAATGGTTCTGCTTAGCCTGGGGATAAGGAATTCTAAATTAGTAATTTCCAGTTTTCTGTCATTTTTCTTTGTGATAGTTGCGGGCATCTCAGGCTTCCTGTTTCTGTTCAATGAAAAAAATCTGTATTCCCTTCTGATGGCAGTTTCTTTCATAATAATTGTACTGTCTGAATTTTATTACTTATATGTTATTAAAGTAACGGAGAATAAACTAAAATAAAACTAATTTCCCATTAAGTCTAAGGATCTTTTATAGAGTATATCCCGCATAAGCAGAAAAGCCCTGAAATTCTCTGGATTAAACCTTTCGGAAAAGCCATCGATTCTGGACATAATTCTATAATAATAGAGCACCTCTATGGTTTTTCTGCATGCCCTGAAAGCAACATGTGCCGCTCTGCTGTTGCATAGGATTAATTTATAAGCATTTGCCCATCCCTTTTCCCCCTTGATTTTTTCCATAAAAGTAAAATCCTCTGGTTTTTCTCCGGTTATTATATAATTTTCCAGGGACTTTATGAATTCTACCATTTTTTTGTATTCCTCTGCATGAGGGGCATCAAGGTCTATAAGCCTGGCCAATAACTCAGCAAGATCATATTCCCTCATAAAATACATCTGTATGCCTGAATCATAATCCTCTTCCTTCTGATCTACACAGCAATGAAATCTGGGAAATTCTTCCATATTTTTATTATAGTGATATTCGATAAATATTTTGCTCTATGCAATAAAATATGGCTCTTAGTTCCTCTATGCTGGTTGTTCCAGGAAGGTGAAATCTAAATAATCATGATATTACTGGAATTACGCTAAATCATGTTGCATGGCTACTATGATATAGAGCCATTGCCTTGAATATCCCGGGATATAGGAAATGATTGCGAATATCAGTGAAATTTACCACTATAAAAGTCATCTAACTCTAAAATATAAATTCTAAACAGAAATAGAGCTTCAATCAATGGATTTATGAATTATATAATCATCTATTTCGAAATTCTTGATTGTTATGTCAATGAACTTGTCCTTTACAGAGTTAAAATCATGTTTAATGCCCGAAATTTTGTCCATAGAGGTCATTATATCAGGGGAAAAGTTGCAGGGATTGATGAAATTAAATTTCTTAAGGTCAGTGGATATATTCAACCCCATTCCGTGCATTGTGGCAAATCTATCTATTCCAATGCCTATAGAGCAAATTTTTTTATTGTTTACCCAGACACCGGTTTTTTCATTCAGCATTGGCTCTCCATGGATTCCATATGATTCCAGCAATTCTATTACAGAATTCTGTATTATTTTAATAAGCCCTAGGGCATCGATGTTTCTCCTTTTCATATTCACTATGTAATAGGCAACCAGCTGTCCGGGCCCATGGTATGTCATGTAGCCTCCCCTATTTACCTTCACTGCACTGGAAAGGTCACCCTTATAATGTGCACCTGCAGTATATACATCAGGATGCTGCAGGAAAATAAACGCATCGCCTCTTGAATAATCATTCACTGCACTATGCACCTTTTTCTGGAAAGATAACGCCTCCATGTAATCAACTGTTCCGGGATCGTAAATGCTGATTCTGGATGTTCTCTCCTGTATCATTTTTGTGCGCCTCATTCTGGGAATTAATACAGTAATATCATCATACGCTTAAAATGTTTTCCAGTGATTAATATTTTATATAACCCTGTAAATATTTACTGATTACCTGTGTATAACGATTTTAACCATAACTTCACCAGGGCAATGATCGTGACCTGTTAATAAAATTTTAGTAAAGTTCATAACTTCATTTTTGTCAAAAAATATATATAGATAGATAGACATACTCTATCGTATTGCTTATGGCTAATATAATCGATAGTTTTATTAATATACCCCGGCAAAAAGAGGAAGATTTTTGGACTCCGGTGATAATTGACCACATAAGGCAACTCGCTTATGATGGAAAACCACTGGATATTTTACAACCTGATGAATTTAGTTTGAGGATTCTGGACAATATTTACTTTAAGAATTTGTCCAGTAATGTAAAGGATAATCCACTGGCAGATACTGAAACAGACCTCATGGGGTTAAAACTTTCTGTTCCATTGTATTTAGGCGATATGTCATTTGGTGCCTTAAGCGGAAATCCCAATATAGCAATTGCCAGGGCAGCAGATATTACAAAAACTCTTTCAGGCACAGGTGAAGGCGGGCTTCTTCAGGAAATTGAGAATTATGAGAGAATTTATGTGCAGTGGGCATCTGCACGATTTGGTGTTGATTATAAAACTATCAATGCAGGGTCAGGAATAGTTATAAAAATAGGCCAGGGAGCTAAACCCGGCATAGGTGGGCATCTACCCGCAAGCAAGGTCACATCAAAAATATCTTCGGCAAGGAGGATACCAGAAAACATCGACGCAATTTCTCCAGCACCGCATCATGATATTTATTCTATAGAGGATCTATCGCAAAGAATTGAAGCTTTAAAACTTGCTACCGGCAAGCCCGTATTTGTAAAGGTTGCAGCAACCAATTACATACCATACATAGTTACAGGGATAGCCAGGTCTGGAGCGGATGGTGTAATAATTGATGGCCAGGGTGCCGGTACAGGGGCAACCCCGGAGGTGATAAGGGATAATCTTGGGATACCCATAGAACTCGCAGTTGCATCATCTCATGATATTCTGGTAAGAGAAGGCCTGAGAGAAGGATTTAAAATTATAGCTGCGGGAAGAGTAACAGGTGCACTGGATGCCGCAAAACTCTACGCCCTGGGTGCGGATGTCGTTAGCATGGGAACGGCAGTGTTAATTTCCATGGGATGCATAATGGTAAGAAAATGCAATCTGGGCTTTTGCCCGGCTGCACTGACAAATAAGACCGATGGAACCAAAGTTTATAATATTGATTTCGGAGTTAACAACATAGTTAATTTTATAACCGGCTTTAGATTGGAACTTGCAAACATTCTTGATAATTTGGGACTTAAATCTGTAGATGAATTAACTGGGAAGAAGAATTTGTTGTATGCAAAAAACATTTCTAAGGGTGCAGGAAATATACTAAAGATTGATGCAGAGTATTCCAAGCACAGTTCTAATATGGGCAATTTTTCCCCAAACAGAAAATATTTAAATGAAATGATTACTAAGGGCGATGTTCCCATTACAAGCATGGGGAGCACCACATCTCCGGAGGTTGTCAAACCCAGCAGAATAATTGACTGGATAAGGCTGGACGGAGCCCAGGTTACAAGGCCCTCTATAGATCCCTATAGAGAAAACATAGATACCACGTTTTACCTTGCCCATGGAAAAATAAGAATGTCTATACCGGTTATTCTGGATGTTTCATCTCAGAGAGAGGATATAAAGGAATCCCTGTACTGGGCATCCTTATTTATGGGCAATTTAGTAATTGACAGGAAATATTATAAGAATTATAAGAAAATAACTATTATTAGGGATGGGAATTTATACAGAATAAAAAATTTAAAATTCGGGGAAAAATCAAATCCAGGTATGGATGGATTTATTATAGGTGAATCGGACTCGCAGGAAATCGAACTATCCGATCTGGATATGAAACTCAAAAATGTGGGTTCCAGGTATCAATATGATATAATGGCATATATATCAAAATTTAAGAATTCTGGGGATATAATCAAATATCTGGCCCTTGGAGCTGATTCAGTTATTTTAAATGCAGACATTTTCAGCGATTCACTTGCCAACAACTATACAAACCTGAATCAAAAAGCCCTTAATTTTCTGCTCATTATTAAGAGGGAACTTGCATTAATTTCTGGCGCAATGGGAGTATCAAATTTGCAGTATTCTATCACTGGAAACAGGGAATTGCTGAGGGCTGTAAACATGGATGAGGAACTGGAAGAAAGAATAAATGTTCCGGAGGCTGGTTCATT
>NZ_KI542693.1:58424-60468 GCF_000496155.1 Ferroplasma sp. Type II | reverse complement strand
TAGACATAGTATACGATGTTTTAAAATCATTTAACAGGGCATATGGTGATGCATATATTCCCCCAGAGAGGTTAAAANATATGGTCATAGCGGGATACCTGGGCAGGAAAACCGGAAAGGGATTCTATGAATACAATAAATAGCGTGTTATCCTCTTAAACTAATTCTATTTATGTATTTTGAAACAGGAAGCTTTAATGCCCAGGTATGAGGTAGCTCACACATATTATTGTAAGATAAAACTAATCGTAAGAACTGATCTGGAGCAACTCTAGCAGGGAACCAACAAATAGAAAAACTCTAATAGACAAGGGCATTTATCTTTATGGAAAAGTTGCTTTTGTTTGATATTGATGGTACACTGATGGAAGAGTCCCCTACACACACGTATTCTTTCAATTATGTTTGTGAAAAGATTTACGGGGTGAAAACAGACATTGAATCATTTCCCAGGCATGGCATGACAGACACAGGAATACTCTACGGATTGCTAAAAAAACAAAATATTCCGGAAATAGAGATAAAGAATAAAATTAATGAAGCTTTCAGGACAATGGAGGAATATGTTTCCAGTAATATAAAGCCAGCAGATTATGCTTTGCTTAACAATGTCGATCACGTCCTCGAAACATTGAAGGAAAAAAAGTATGTTCTAGGCATTCTGACAGGAAACATTCAGCCAGTAGCCAGCATAAGAATTAAAAAGGCCGGAATTGAAAAATATTTTGCCACTGGAGGATATGGAAGTGATGATATTATAAGGTCAAAACTCGTTGATTATGCAATGGAAAGATATGGCAAGAGTATTCAAAAATCGGGAATATATCTTATTGGAGATACACCTTTAGATATAAAGGCAGCCAGAGAAGCATCGGTAAATGCAATAGGCGTGGCAACAGGGATGTATGATACAAACGACCTGAAATCTGCTGATCTTGTAATAGAAAATTTAAAGGATGAAAATAAATTGCTGGAATACCTTAAAAATTAATCATCGTTCGACGCTTTTTCCAGGCTTTCCCTTTTTAATTCCGGACCAAGTACTACCTCTGCAAGACCTCCTATAATAAGCACTATCCCGGTAACTACGAACACATATACTAGACCTAAGGGTAGCAGAGCAAGCAAAACGAATGGGCCTATAATGCCTCCCAATCTGCCGAATCCTATTGCCGTACCAACTCCAGAACCTCTTGCTCTTGTGGGAAACATTTCTCCTATCTGTGGATAAAGAAGTGCAGCTGCAGCATAGGTGAAGAAGTACATCAAAGACAGTATTGCAATAAATACCACAAAATCTATTGATTTTACAACTATTCCAAGAATAATAGCTACTATTCCTGCCATTATATATGTAATCAATATCACCGGTCTTCTTCCTATAACGTCTAGAAGGAATGCCCATAATAGAACCCCTAAGACACCAGCACCCAGTACAACGCTTAGTATGAGGCCAGTATCCTGGGATTTTATATGGTATATGTCCGTGAATATAAGTGGTATTATGGAGAATGCAGCATAATAAGGCCAAGTTTCTGTGAAATTAAGAATCCAGGAAAGTGCTATCCTTTTCTTATATTTTTTGAAAATAACACGAAATCCTTCTGATGCTCCAATATTGCCCGAGTCGGTCATTACTTTTACTGAGTTCTTAACCGGGGACAGCTTCCCGGTTTTCTTCTCTACTTGCAGTTCAATGCCTGCTACTATGAGTCCAGCCTCATCAACTTTTCCCTTCCTTAGAAGATACCTTATTGATTCGGGAAGATCAAGCCTGGCAACGAATATAAATGCCGCTAGCACCACTGCAGTAAGAAAAGCAATCCTCCATCCATAGCTCACAGGGAGATATGCAATTGCAAAGAATGATACAAATCCCGCAATGAATGTTCCAAAGTCAAACATAACCCCATTTCCTGTTCCCACAGAAAAACCTCTGTTTTTAGATGGNGAAAATTCCTCCAATGCTGTAATAGCAGAGCCCAGTTCTCCACCAATTCCGAACCCTGCAATGGCCCTCGAGGCTGCAAGCATGATATAGTTT